>JBLNBI010000440.1:0-16714 GCA_050259815.1 Actinomycetota bacterium
CAAATTCACTGACGGTAGATTTCTCTACCTATCGTGTGATCTGCTTCAATACTTCGCCGGCCAAAGCCGGCTTCGCATCCGAAGCACCCACACCTATCGGTTGTCTAATTGTTAAAGAGCTAGTACTTACTTCGTCCCCCTGCCGCGCCGTTGTTCGTCGTCAGCAGCAGAGGGGGCGCATTATGACTAGCTTTCGGGGGGTCGTCAACACCTTTTTTCATTTTCTTGTTCTCGAGCCAGCCCCGGCCAGACCGCCTTGGCCCCCATGATAGAATCCGCCCCCTTTTTTTGCCGTACCGCAGGAGAGTTTTATGAGCCCCGTCAGCCAAGGTGATCGCGTCTTCCACCCGAACTTAAAAGACTGGGGGCTCGGCAAGGTCCTGCGGGTGTACCCCGAGCATGTAGACGTATTCTTTGTGGGCGTCGGCTCCAAGCGGCTTTCAAAGTCCTTCGTGAAGCTTGAGGTCGCCGAAGGGGCTGCGGCAAAGCACCCCCTTCTCGACAACCTGATGGAGGCATCTCAGATTGCGGATGCCAACTACCTCACGCTCCCTGCCGCCATTGATCGTTTCCTGGCCAACTACCCCGAAGGCCTGGAAGGCAAGGCGTTCCTTAAGGAAGAAAGGGAGGCTACGCTGAGGGGCCATCAGTTCTTTACCCAGCTACTGGGCCAGGAGGAACTGTCCCGGCTTATCTCGGAAGGTGGATATCAGGACATCTGCGACCGGGCCCGGCATGTGGAGTCGGTTACCAGCCTGCTTACCAAGACGGAAAAATCGTCCCTGTACGCCGCCCTGGATCTCCCTGTGAACCAAAAGGTATTTTCCGAAGGCCTGGCCGATGCACTGTACGGCTCCGACCCCGAGGACGAACGATTCAGCCGTTTTATCCGTACCCTGCACCTGATGGAACTCGCCAAGTGGCCGTTTGCCACCCTGTTCGGGTTTATCCGCTTCCCGCAGGAGCGGGTCTTCATCAAGCCTACCGCAACCCAGAATGCGGCGAAGGCGTTTTGCTGGCGCATCAACTACAAGCCCGAGCCGAACTGGAAGACGTACAGTTCGGTAGTGCGCTTCTACAACCACATCCGCACTGGCTTGGTCGAAGAGGGTCTGATGCCCCGCGACCTGATCGACGTTCAGACCATCATCTGGCTGGCTGGCCAGAAATAAGCCCATCCGGGCCGTCCGGCCCACAAAAAAGCCCGGCAAACGCGCCGGGCTTTTTTTTCGTTCGGAGCAAGGATTCTCGCTCCGGGATCAGACCTGCATTACCAGTTCGGCTCCCGCTCCGGGGTCGAAGTGATCTTGTGGATGGACAGGTCGGCGCCGTCGTATTCCTGCTCCTGATCCAGGCGCAGGCCAAGGGTAGCCTTGAGGGCGCCATAGACTGCGGCACCACCGACGAGCGCCACCACGATTGCCATGGCGGTCATGATCAGTTGCGGCATGAAGGCGATACCCCCCAGGCCGCCCAGGGCCTTGCTTCCGAAGATGCCGGCTGCGATGCCGCCCCAGGCGCCGCACAGGCCGTGCAAGGGCCAGACACCAAGAACGTCGTCGATCTTCCAGCGGTTCTGGGTCAAGGTAAACATGAAGACGAACAGGGCGCCGGCGACGCCGCCCACAACCAAGGCACCAATCGGGTGCATGAGGTCGGAACCCGCACAAACCGCCACCAGTCCGGCCAGGGGGCCGTTATGGACGAAGCCCGGGTCGTTCTTGCCCAGGATCAGGGCGACGATGGTGCCGCCCACCATGGCCATCAGGGAATTGAGAGCCACCAGTCCGGAAATCTTGTCCAGGGTCTGGGCGCTCATCACATTGAAGCCGAACCAGCCGACGGTCAGAATCCAGGCCCCCAGGGCCAGGAACGGAATGGATGAAGGCGGATGAGCCGAAATGGCGCCGGTCTTGGAGTACCGGCCATGGCGGGCGCCCAGGAGCAGCACCGCCGGCAGGGCGATCCAGCCACCCATGGCATGCACCACCACGGAACCGGCGAAGTCGTGGAATTCTTCCCCGAAGGTGGCCTTGAGCCAGGCCTGGATGCCGAAAGCCTGGTTCCAGGCGATACCCTCGAAGAAGGGATAGACGAAGCCCACCAACAGGAAGGTGGCCGCCAGCTGGGGATGGAACTTGGCCCGCTCGGCAATGCCGCCGGAAATGATGGCCGGGATAGCCGCCGCGAAGGTCAGCAGGAAGAAGAACTTGGTCAGTTCAAAGCCGTTCTTCTCCATGAGGGTTTCGGCCCCGGAGAAGAAATTGACGCCATAGGCGATGCTGTAGCCGACAAAGAAGTAGGCAATGGTCGACACGGCAAAGTCGGACAGGATCTTGACCAGGGCATTGACCTGGTTCTTCTTTCTTACCGTGCCGACTTCCAGGAACGCGAATCCCGCGTGCATGGCCAGCACCATGATGGCGCCGAGCAAAATGAATAGGACGTCGCTGCTGTACTTGAGCGCTTCCATGTTACCTCCCAATTAAAGACCGGCAACGGAAAGCAAGCACTGTTCCAGTGCATAAACCCGCACAAAATCAGTGACATGTCACCAGACTAGTGCACACAGCCGCACCATATGGGTGCAACTGTGTATATCGGCGCATCGTATCGGTGCGCGTGCCCTATTTCGGGGCGGCCTCAGGGGGCAGAAATACCCATAGTTTCCCGGCCTGGCGCATGCGCCCCGCCTGCTCCCCGGCCTCCTTGCCGAATCCCCAGAAAAAATCGGCCCGCACCGCCCCCTTGATGGCGCCCCCCGTATCCTGGGCGAGCATCAGGCGGTTGAGGGGCTGGCTCGAGTTCGGCCGTGTGGAGGACAGGAAGATGGGCGCCCCCAGGGGGATGGTACGAGGATCAATGGCCAAGCTGCGCTCAGCCGTCAGGGGAATCCCCAACGCGCCGGTCGGGCCGGCGTTGCTGTTGGGTGCCTCCCGGAAGAAGACATAGCTCGGATTGGCGTTGAGAATGTCGTTCAGCTTGGCAGGATTTGCCCGCCCCCAGGCCTGAATGCCCTGCATGGAGGCCTCCTCCAGCTTCAACTCACCCCGCTCCACCAGGAGCTTCCCGATGGACTGGTAGGGGTGGCCGTTCTGGTCAGCATAGGCCAGGCGCACCAGGCTGCCGTCGGGCAGCTTCACCCGCCCCGAACCCTGGACCTGGAGGAAGAAGAACTCGACCGGGTCCTCCACCCACAGCAGCGTCCGGGCCGGCACCTTGTCCTCCCGGGAGGTGATTTCGCCCCGGGAGTAGTATGGCACCACCTTGTTGCCGACCAGCCGCCCCCTCAGGCGAAGGTTCTTGATTTCCGGGTAAAGCTCACCCAAATCGACAGTCAGGAGGTCATCCGGAACGCCCAGCACCGGGGTGGGGTAGGCCTTGCCAGCGTGGCGGCTGCCCTTGAGCAGGGGCTCGTAATAACCGGTGATCAGCCCGGTGGCATTGCCATCGGGGGCGACCACGGCATAGGGCAGGAAGTTGTCCTCGAAAAAGCGGCGGACCCCGGCGACCCGGCTGCTGTCCACATCCTTGGCCATATCGCAAACCCGTCTCCACGCAGGCCCCTGCGGCTTGCTCGCCATCCCTCGGCAGGACTGCAGGAAAGCAGGCCAGGCGGCGCGCACGTCGTCGTCCTTCCAGCCGGGAAGGTCCTGCCATGCCGCCGGCTGCAAGGGTTTGGCAGGCGGTAGAGTCGGCGTCACGGCACCGGGGCAGATGGGGCAAGCCGGGCAAGGCGCGGGGACCGGGCAGGCGGATGCAGCCGAAACAGGGCTCGTGGTCGCCGGCGAAGGAGACGAAGGCATCAGGTCGGCGCAACCGGCCAGCAGGAGTGCAGCCAGGACAGCCGCCGCGTGGAGTTTTTGCATGGTTTTGGCTAGAGTCTCGAAGTTTTCAAAGTATACCTGCCGCCATGACCGATCCCCTTCAACTGGAGCGCCTGCTCACCCGATTCGACACCGTCCTGGAGCGCCTGGAAGCCTTCCTGCCGCCGGCCCCTCCCCTGCCCGACTGGCAGGCCGCGGTTGCCTTCCGGTGGCGGAAGACCAATCAGCGCGGCTGGCTCCAGCCTGTGAAGCATCCCCATCCCATCCGGCTTGAAGACCTTCAGGGCATCGACGACCAGAAATCCCGCATCGTCGCCAACACCCGCCAGTTCGTCGCCGGCCAGCCAGCCAACAATGCCCTGATCACCGGTAGCCGGGGCTCCGGCAAGTCGTCCCTGGTCAAAGCCGTCCTGAACGAGTATTCCGCCCAGGGGCTGCGGCTGATCGAGGTGGACAAGAACGACCTCACCGACCTGCCCGATATCGTGGACCTGGTCGAAGGCCGCCCCGAGCGCTTCATCGTCTTCTGCGACGACCTATCCTTCGAGGCCAACGAAACGGCCTACAAGGCGCTGAAATCCGTGCTGGACGGCTCGGTGGCCGCCGCCCCGGACAATGTCCTCATCTACGCCACCTCCAACCGGCGCCACCTGATGCCGGAATATTTCTCCGAAAACCTGGAAACCAGCCGGGTCAATGATGAAATCCATCCCGGCGAAGCCATCGAGGAAAAAATTTCCCTGTCCGAGCGCTTCGGTCTCTGGGTCTCCTTCTATCCCTTCGACCAGGACCACTACCTGGCCATCGTCGCCCACTGGCTGCGCACCTTCGGGGTGGACGACGCCGCCATCGCCGGCTGCGAGCGGGAGGCCCTCAACTGGGCCCTGGGCCGGGGATCTCGCAGCGGCCGGGTGGCCTGGCAATTCGCCAAGGACTGGGCGGGTAGCCACGGCAAGGGGGCAAAATGACGGACATCGTCGAAGTCGCCGCCGCCGTCATCCTGCGGGACAACGGCGAGGAATTCCTCCTGGCCCAACGCCCCGTGGGCAAGGTCTACGCCGGCTACTGGGAATTCCCGGGCGGCAAGGTGGAACCCGGCGAGACGGTCCGGGACGCCCTGGTGCGCGAACTCCAGGAAGAGCTGGGCATCACGGCCACCGCCGCCACCCCCTGGCTGACCCGGCAATTCACCTACCCCCACGCCACGGTTCGCCTCAACTTCTGGCGGGTGACTGCCTGGGAGGGGGAAATCGGCATCACGGCCCCCCTGGAGCACAGCGCCGTCGAATGGATGCGCTGCGATGAGTCCGCCACCGTGACCCCCATCCTCCCGGCCAACGATCCTATCCTCAAGGCACTCTCCCTGCCGACCATCATGGCCATCACCAATATGGAGGAGAACGGCGAAGATGCTGAACTCTCCCGCCTGGAGGGCGCGGTCGGCAAAGGCTTGCGGCTCTTCCAGATTCGGGACAAGGGCCTGCCCGGCGCCGAACGGGCCTGGTTTGCCCAGGCCGCCGCCGAAATGGTGCGCAACAGCGGCGCCCTGGTCCTGGTCAACGACGATCCGGTCCTGGCCCATCGCATCCACGCCAGCGGAGTCCATCTTTCCGCCGCCGCGAGCCGCTACCGGCAGACTCGCCCGGACGCTTCCGAGGTAGGCAACTGGGTCGGCGCCTCATGCCACAACGAGGCGGAGCTCAAGCACGCCAACGACCTGGGACTGGACTATGCCCTGCTGGGCCCGGTGCTGCCGACCCTTACCCACCCGGGAATGGAGCACTTGGGCTGGGAGAATTTCGCCCGGCTGGTGGCCGGCTCGGCCATCCCGGTCTTCGCCCTGGGGGGCATGACCATGGACATGCTGGAAACGGCCCAGGCCCACGGCGCCCACGGCATCGCGCTGATGCGCAGCTGGCCCTAGGCCGGACTTTACGAACGGGGCTTGTCCTTGGCATCCGGGGTCGAATCGGACTCCGGATCGTTATCTTCGGCGGGGATGCGGTAGCTTTCCGAGGCCCAGGCGCCCAGGTCGATGAGCTTGCAGCGCTCGGAACAGAACGGGCGCCAGGGATTATCGGGGGACCAGACGGACTCGTTACCGCACTGGGGACAGCGAACCTTGCGGACCATCAGAGATTGCAGAAAGTCAGGTCGAAGACCACCGGCTGCTCGTGAATCTTGGATTTCGGCTCGGCGGCCGGCGGGTTGGTGAAACGGATGTTGAGGGCGTACTTGTTGGCGCTCACTTCGGGGATGGCCCCCTCGGAGGAGCTGATGGACACCCGCACCATCTGGGCCGTGCTGCCGCCCAGGTTCAACTGGAACTGGCCGTTGTTGGCGGTATAGCTGCGGGCCGAGCCGCTGGAGCGCAGGAGGCGCAGGACGATGGCCAGGGCATCCCGCAGGGGCAGGAGGGGCCGGGTCCAGCCGTTCAGGGCATCGCGCCGGGCATCCACGGTACGGTGCAGCCACCAGTGGTAGGACGGCAGGTCGAATTCGCAGACCCCTCCGGGAATGGCGGCCCGGCTCTTGATGCCCATGAGCCAGTCGTTTTCCCGCAGGTATTGGCCGATCTTGCCGGCCATGGCCAGCAGGGCGGCGGAAGCCTGCTCGATTTCGTAAAGGGCACCGGAAAGCGCCTCTTCGGAAATATCGGGATTGTTGCGGTACCCCAGTAGGGTCTGGCGCTGGCGCTCCAATTCCTGAATCAGGTCCATCTTGAGGTCGGCACGACTGGCCACTTCAAGGATTTCGAACAGGGTCAGCAGGGCCACATGATGTTCGAGAGTCCCGTCCAGCTTGGCGAAATGGAGGGTTTTGTCGAACAAATCTTCCAGGCGCAGCAGCGTGCGAATGCGCTCGTTGAACGGATATTCGTAGGTAATCACGCTATTTGTGAGGCCCAGACCGGGAAAATGCTTGAATTCTGAGCCATTTGCAGTAAAAGCTCAACACTTAACTTTAGCTTTCCGACTAGAACTTTCGGCATAACGCTTGTGTAATTCGGCCACCTGCGGTTCCAGGGCTCCCATTCCATCGTCGTTGCGGATGACGTCGTCGGCTACCGCGAGCCGTTCGGCTCGGCTTGCCTGAGCCGACATGATGGCCCTCACCTCGGCTTCAGGCAGGCCGCTCCGGGCCATCACCCGGGCCACCTGGGTGGCTTCGTCGCAATCCACCACCAGTATCCGGTCGCAGCGCTCCCGGTAGGTTCCCGACTCCACCAGCAGGGGAACGGCGAGGATGACGTAGGGCGATGCCGCCGTCCGGCAGCGATCGGCCGACTCCTGGCGGATCAAGGGATGGAGGATGCCCTCCAGCCGGGAACGGGCGGCCGGGTCGGAGAAGACCAGCTGCCGCATGGCCGGACGATCCAGCCCGCCGTCGGGGCGCAAAATTCCGGGACCGAAGGCTGCCGCCAGGGCTGTCATGGCCGCCCCGGCCGGGCCGGTCAGTTCGTGGGCGATGGCATCGGTATCGACAACCGCCACGCCGCGGGCGGCAAAGCGGTCGGCAACGGCAGTCTTGCCGCTGCCGATGCCGCCCGTCAGTCCCACGATGTAATCACTCACGGCCGGTCACTTGCAGCTCTGGGAAACGATCTCCGGCAGGGCACCCTTGGCGGCTGCCACCAGGGCGGCCTGACGGGCGGCCGGCCCGCGGGCTTCCACCGCGTGCAGGGCATCCTTGGTGATGCGCTGCCCCACCTTGGCGCTACGGACGCCCTTGCCCTTCAGGTTGGCCAACTGGTCGTTGGCGCCCTGTTCGTTGGAGAAAACGCCGAGGGAAATGGCGAAGCGGTTGGGCCCTGCCTCCTGGACGATGAAGAAGTCGTTCACTCCCATGCGCTTGAGTTCCCCTGCCTTGCGTTCGGCATCAGCCTTGGAAGGCAGGGGCGGGATGAAGACCCACCAACCGCCCCCCTCGACGGGAGTCGCCCGGTGCTCCACCTTGAAATCGGCGAATTTCTCTTCCAACAGGCCGGCCAGGCGGTTGGCCTCCGGCCCCGTCAGCTCGCTCCATACCACGCAGGACTGGGGCCCCACCGGCACCGCAGCCACCGGTTTTTCGGCAGGGGCAGCCGGCTTGTCGGCGGACGCCGCAGCTTCTGGAACAGTTTCCTTCTCCGCCCCATCGCCGGCATCCTTGGCAGGTTCCGGCCCCTTCTTCGCCTCGGCACCCGGCGGCTCGCCCCGGGCTACGACCCGGATGCGCTCGGGATTGAGCTGCTGCTCCACCCGGCCCGCATCCGGATTATCCGGACTGCCGAAGTAGCCCGACCCATAGGCGAAGAACAGGACGTTGGCCAGGACGAGGACGAAGACCAGGGCTTTCATTCGACTTTGGGCAGATGCTTCAGGGAGTCGGCGATGGCTTCGGCCGGGTACTCGTAGTCCTCCAGCTGGCCGGCAAAGAAGCGGTCATAGGACGCCATGTCGAAGTGGCCGTGACCGGTGAGGTTGAAGAGGATCACTTTGGATTCGCCGGTCACCTTGCACTTCAGGGCTTCGTCGATAGCGGCCCGGATGGCGTGGCAGGATTCCGGGGCGGGGATGATGCCCTCTGCCTTGGCGAACTGGACTCCCGCCTGGAAGGTGGCCACCTGGGGCACGGCCACCGCCTCCACCTTGCCCTCGTGGAGGAGCTGGGACACCAGGGGGCTGTCGCCGTGGTAGCGCAGGCCGCCGGCGTGGATTCCCGGGGGCATGAAGTCGTGGCCCAGGGTGTACATCTTCATGAGGGGCGTGTAGCCGGAGGCATCGCCGAAGTCGTAGGCATAGGCGCCCTTGGTCAGGGTCGGGCAGGAGGTGGGTTCCACCGCCACGCAGCGCAGCGTCTGTGCCCGCTTTTCCCCGGCGGCCTGGTCGGCCAGGAAGGGGAAGGCGATGCCGCCGAAGCTGGAACCGCCGCCGCAGGGGCCGAGCACCACGTCGGGATAGAGGCCGATCTTGTCGAACTGCTTCTTCGCTTCCAGGCCGATGATGGTCTGGTGCAGGAGCACATGGTTGAGCACCGAACCCAGGGTGTAGCAGGTGTCGGGGCTGGCAGCGGCCTCCTCGACAGCTTCGGAAATGGCGATGCCCAGGGAGCCCTGACTGTTGGGGTCCTTGGCGAGGACGGAACGGCCGGCCTGGGTCAGGTCGGTGGGGCTGGCGAAGACCTCGGCACCCCAGGTCTGCATCATGGAGCGGCGGAAGGGCTTCTGCTGGTAGCTCACCTTGACCATGAACACCCGCACCGGCAGGCCGAACATCTGGCCGGCGAAGGCAATGGAGGAGCCCCACTGGCCGGCACCGGTTTCGGTGGTCAGCTTCTTGGTGCCGGAAATCTTGTTGAAGTAGGCCTGGGGAACGGCGGAATTGGGCTTGTGGGAGCCGGCCGGGGAAACGCCTTCGTACTTGTAGAAAATTTTGGCCGGGGTGCCCAGGGCCTGTTCCAGACGGACCGCACGGCACAGGGGGCTGGGGCGCCACAGGGCGTAGATCTGGCGCACTTCTTCGGGAATCGGAATCCAGCGTTCGGCGGTCATTTCCTGTTCGAGCAGCGGCCCCGGGAAGATGGCCGCCATCTTTTCCGGCGCCACCGGCTTGCCGTCCGGGCCCAGGGGCGGCGCCGGCGGGGTCGTCATATCGGCGACGACGTTGTACCAATGGGTCGGAATCTCGTTCTGTTCGAGCAGAATACGCGTCGGAGTCATTACTCGGTCTCTCTCCCTACTTATGGAGGGGGCATTATCCGCCAATTGAGGACGCAAAGCGTAGTCCCAGGCGCCCCAGCACCCTTTCCGCCGCCAAAACACCCCGATATTGGGCCTCTTCGAACAGGGAAAAGCCGGAAAGATCGGCATGGGCCAGGGTCAGCCGCCGGCTCCGGAAGGCTGCCAGCCGCTCCCGCTCACCGCCCCACAGGCTCCCCGGCACCGGCCGGCGCATGGCGTGGCCGTTGCGGAATACGTCCAAGCGGGTGGCAAGCCTGCGGATATCGGGATGGACCCGCTCCAGCTCGGCCAGGATGTTGCCGGCCCAGACCTCCCGGGGAGTCTCCAGCAAGAGGCGCCGCCCCTCGGCCGGAGCCATGTCTTGGAGTGCCCGGTAATAGGTGAAGACCGTGCCGGTCAGGCGCCGCCGGATGAGCTGGTGGGTCGCCACCACGTAACCCAGGCCGGGACTGTCGTAGAGCACGTTGTCCCAGGCCGCCGGGGCACCGTGGCGCTCCTCCGGAAGATCGGAGAGATGGAGGTTGGCGGTAAGCCAGGGGGCGTAGCTGCCGCCCAGGGCCGCCGCCTTCACGGGGGCGGGGATGGCGCCCCACACCCGAGGCAGGACGAAGGCCGGCGCCGCCCAGACCGCCTGGTCGGCCCGGATGCGCAGGGAACGGTTTTCCGCCGGTAGCCAGCAATCCACCAGGATTCCTTTGCCTTCCTCCCGTACCCGCCAGACGACAGCGCCCGCCAGGATACGGTCGCCAGCCCGCTTGGCGAGGGCCTTGGCGAGCCAGCCGTTGCCGTCGGGAGCGGTGAGCACCGCGTCGGGCGCGGCATTGGCGGCCTCTCCGTTGCGGCAGGCGAAATAGTGGAGTCCGGCCCAGGCGGAGACCTGATCGTAGCGGGTGCCGAAATCGTCCCGGCAAGCGTAGTTGGCCAGCCAATGGACTGTGGCGGCATCGAACCCGTTATCTACGAGCCATTGCCGGAAGGGAATCCGATCCAGCGCCAGCCAGGCGGGGTCCCGGCTGGACAGTTCCATGGGGATGGCGAAGACCCGGCGGCCATCCCGCCCCGGGGCATGTTTCAACTCATCCATCCGGGAATGGAAGCGTTTCTGCTGCTCCCGCTCGCCGGCCGAGATGCCGAGGCGGGGCAGCAGCCCCTCCTCCCACAGGCCGTTACGGAAAACCCGCTCCTGGGGCGTGGCGCAGAGATAGCGTTCGTCGTAGGCCGGCTTTTCAGCTTGGGGATCGCCTTCCAGCACGCCCAGGTCGGAAAGAAGTTCCCGCACCGCCCGGGATTCCCGGGTCGGCAGGGGCAGGTAGTGGGCGCCCCAGGGATAGGCAGCGACCGGCCCCTGGCCCGAGCGGGAATTGCCGCCGGGCTCCGACTCCAGTTCCAGGACCAGGAAATCGCCCAGTCCCGCCTTGTCCAGCTTCCAGGCGGCTGAGAGGCCGGAAATGCCGGCGCCGACGATGGCCACCGTTGTCCGGCGGACCTCGTCCGGCTCAGGGAAGCCGCCGTCCCGCAGGCGATGGGCAATATCCAAGGACATCCCCAGCAATTGGCCGGGGGGTAACTGAGGAGACGATTTGGAAGCGCAGCCGGCCAGGGCGGCGGCGCCGACGGTTCGGAGGAAGTCCCGGCGGCTAGTCAAACTTGCGCAGGGAGAGGCTGACCGACAGTTGCGCCCCCAGCCAGCCCAGCAGGGCACCGACGCCTGCCAGCAGGAGGGCATTGAGCACACCCGGTCCGCGCAGGACGAATTCGCCGCCATAGAGGGCGGCCAGTTCTGACGCCGGCCCGGACAGCAGGCGCACGCCGGCGACCACCAGCAGGGTGGCGAGCAACCCGCCCAGCGCCCCCTGAAGGGCGCCGAAGTAATAGAAGGGCCGGCGGATGAAGGCGTCGGTGGCGCCGACCAGGCGGGCCACCTCGATTTCGGCGGCCTGGGCCATGACCTGGAGTCGGATGGTGTTGAAGGTCACCGCCACCAGGCCGGCAGCGAAAATGGCGGCGAGCAGGGTCACCGCCAGCTTGCCCAGGCGCAGGAAGGCGTCGAAGCGCTTCACCCAGGCCGAATCGAGCTGGACGTGGGCCACCTTGGGCCAGCCGGCTATGGTCTGGCGCAGGGCTTCCAGCTTGTCCGGATTGCTTTCCGCCGGCTCGACGATGAAGGCGTCGGGAAGGGGATTGCGGGGCAGGCTTTCGACGATTTCTGCCATCTCGCCGCCCTTGAGGCGCTTCAGTCCCTCCTCCTTGGGAACGAAGTGCCACTTGCCGGCATTGGCCTGCTTCAGGCGGCTTTCCACCTCCGCCGAGGCCCGCCGGTCGGCATCCACGGCCATGAAGATGCTGATCTGCTGGGCGCCGGAAGCGCTCTTGCCCAGGTCCCGCAGGTTGTCGAGGAGAACATAGCCGGCAGCCGGCAGGGTCAAAGCGATGCCGATGACCAGCAGGGACAGGAAACTGTTGAGGGGCGCCGACAGAAGGCGGCGGACCGCGCCTTCCAGGGCAACGCCGTGCTGGACGAACCAGGCCTTCATGCCAGCCTCCCGTGGTCAAGGCGGAGCACCCGGGGCTGGTAGCGCTCGATCCAGTGGGCGTCATGGGTTGCGACCACTACCGTCACCCCCACCTGGTTGAAGGACTGGAAGATGCCCAGGATATCGGCCGCCGATTCGGCGTCCAGGTTGCCGGTAGGCTCGTCGGCCAGGAGCACGGCGGGCCGGTTCACCACGGCCCGGGCAATGGCCAGGCGCTGCTGCTCGCCACCGGAAAGGGCGATGGGATTGGCCTTGGCCCTGGCCAGCAGACCGACCTTGTCGAGGGCGGCCTCGGCCCGGCGGACGGCCTCCCGGCGACCCAGCCCGACGATCTGCAGGGGCAGGAGGACGTTATCCAGGGCGGGGCGGTCGAAAAGGAGCTTTTGGTCCTGGAAGACCAGGCCGAAATTGCGCCGCAGGTAGGGAATGGCGCTTTTCCGCAGGGCGGAGAGATTCTGGCCATTGACCACCAGGCTGCCCAGGGTCGGCCGCTCCACCGAGGCGATGAGCTTCACCAGCGTGGTCTTGCCGGCCCCGGAATGGCCGGTGATGAAGACCATTTCGCCGGCGTCGATCTCGAAGCTGACTTCCTTGACCGCCTCGTAGCCGCCCGGGTAGCGCTTGGTGAGATTGGAAGCGACGATCATTCGAACAGGGCGTCGACGAAATCTCTCGCGGAGAAGGGACGCAGGTCGTCGATGCCCTCGCCGACCCCGATGAAGCGGATGGGCTTCGGGCACTGGCGGGCGATGGCGGCGACCACGCCGCCCTTGGCGGTGCCGTCCAGCTTGGTCACCACCAGGCCGGTGACATTCACCGCCTTGTCGAAGGCCTTCACCTGTTGAAGGGCGTTCTGGCCGATATTGGCGTCCAGGACCAGCAACGTCTCGTGGGGACCGGTGGCATCCACCTTCTGGATCACCCGGCGGACCTTGGCGATTTCTTCCATGAGGTGGAGTTGGGTCGGCAGGCGCCCGGCGGTATCGGCCAGGACCACGTCGATACCCCGGGCCTTGGCAGCGGCGATGGCGTCGAAGATGACCGCCGCCGGATCGCCGCTTTCCTGGGAAATGACGGTGATGTTGTTGCGCTCACCCCAGACCTGGAGCTGCTCCCGGGCCGCTGCCCGGAAGGTGTCGCCGGCGGCCAGCAGCACGCTCTTGCCCTGGGACTGGAAATACTTGGCCAGCTTGCCGATGGAGGTGGTCTTACCCGCCCCGTTCACCCCGGCGATCATGATGACGTAGGGCTTGTTGGTCTCCACGTCCAGGGGCTTTTCCAGGGGGCCGAGGAGATCCATGAGGGCGCCGGCCAGGGCATCCTGGATGGCCTCGGGAGTATCCAGCTTGTCCCGCTTGGCCCGGCCCTTCAGGTCATCCAGGAGGAACTGGGTGGCTTCGATGCCGACATCGCTGGTGAGCAGCAGGGTTTCCAGCTCCTCCAGGAGTTCGTCATCGACCTTGCCCCGGGAGAAGATGGACTTGAGCTTGCCGCCCCATTGGGCGCGGGTCTTGGCCAGGCCCTTGAAGAGGCGCTCGCGCCAGGAAAGGGTAGGAGCAGGGGTGGTAGCCGGGGCGGACTCGGGGGCCGCCGGGGCCGCTGCCGGCGCTTCCGAGCCGGACTTTTTGAAGAAACCGAACATGAGGGAGTATGTCTTAGGCCGTGCTGACAGTGAGGCGGCAACTGGTTAAGATGCCGCAAAATTCCAATCAATTCTAGCAGAAAGCCCCCTTTCCCATGATGCGAACGCTACGCCTGCGGCACCTGTTGCTCGCTTTGTTAGCGCCCGGGCTGATTGCCGCCGCCCAGGCCAATCCCTTCGAAACCACCTTGAAGAACGGCCTGCGGGTCATCGTCAAGGAAGACCACCGGGCCCCCACCGCGGTTCAAATGGTGTGGTATCGCATCGGCAGCATCGATGAGGTCGACGGCCGCTCCGGAGTCGCCCATGTCCTGGAGCACATGATGTTCAAGGGCACCCCGTCGGTGGGCCCCGGGGAATTCAACAAGCGTGTGGCAGCGGCCGGCGGCCGGGACAACGCCTTCACCAGCCGGGACTACACAGCCTATTTCCAGCAGGTGCCGAAGGAGAAGCTCCCCGAGATGATGGACCTGGAAGCCGACCGCATGCGCCACCTCAACGTCGATCCCAAGGAATTCGAGCAGGAGATCAAGGTGGTCATGGAGGAGCGCCGCATGCGCACCGACGACAACCCCCAGTCCAAGCTCTATGAGCAGGCCAACGCCGTAGCCTTCCAGGCCCACCCCTACCGCCGCCCGGTGATCGGCTGGATGAGCGACCTGGAGACCATGACTGCCGCCGACGCCAAGGACTGGTACGACCGCTGGTACGTTCCCAACAATGCCTACCTGATCGTGGTCGGCGACGTGGACCACGAGGCTGTCTTCAAGCTGGCTGAGAAATACTACGGCCCTCTGCAGGGCCGTACCTTGACGCCCGAGAAGATCACTACCGAACCGCCCCAGGAGGGTGCGCGCCGCCTGGTGGTCAAGGCCCCCGCCGAGTTGCCCATGCTGATGATGGGCTACAAGGTGCCGGTGATCCGGGACGTGGCCAAGGACGTGGATCCCTTCGCCCTGGAAATGCTGGCCGCCGTCCTCGACGGCCACGAGGCAGCCCGCTTCGGCAAGCGCCTCATCCGGGAACAGAAGATCGCCGTTTCCACCGGCGTCGATTACGACTCCACCGCCCGTGGACCGGGCATGTTCTTCCTCCAGGGCAGCCCCTCGGAGGGCAAGACGGTGGCCGAACTGGAAGCCGCCCTGCGGGCCGAGATCGCCCGCGTCCAGAAGGAAGGGGTGAGCGAATCCGAACTGAAGCGGGCCAAGGCCCAGGTGGTGGCGGCCCAGGTGTACAAGCTGGATTCCATGTTCGCCCAGGCCATGGAGATCGGCCAGATGGAAGCCTCCGGCCTGTCCTACAAGGACATCGACCCGGCCATCGAGCGGCTGCAGCAGGTGACCGCCGAGCAGGTGCAGATGGTGGCGAAGAAATATTTCAGCGACGACACCCTGACGGTGGGCGTCCTCGATCCCCAACCCCTGGACGGCAAGCCCCGCCGCCCCGCCGCTGCCCCGCGCCACTAAGGAGAGCAAGACATGAAGCGCATCCTGTTCGCCCTGGCCGCCTTTGCCGCCAGCCAACTCGCCTTGGCCGGGGTCAATATCCAGCACTGGGTGTCGCCCTCCGGCGCCCGGGTTTATTTCGTCGAAAGCCCAACCCTGCCCATCCTGGACGTGCAGGTGGATTTCGCTGCCGGTTCCATGTTCGACCCGGCCGGCAAATCCGGCGTCGCCGCCATGACCCGGGGCATCCTGGACCTGGGTGCCGGCAACCTGGACGAGAACACCATCGCCGACAAGCTGGCCGATATCGGCGCCCACCTGGGCGGCGGCGCCGACACCGACCGGGCCAACGTCAATCTGCGCACCCTGTCCGCCCTGGACAAGCGGGAACCGGCCCTGGAACTCCTGCGCACCGTGCTGACGGCGCCCAAGTTCGACCCGGCCATCTTCCAACGGGAAAAAACCCGCACCATTGCCAACCTGAAGGAATCCCTCACCCGGCCGGACACCATCGCCGGCAAGGCCTTCTGGGAAGCTGCCTATCCCACCCATCCCTACGGCCGGCAGTCCGATCCCGGCACGGTGGCGAAGATCGGCCGGGACGACGTCCTCAATTTCTATCGGACCTACTACACCGCCAAGAACGCCCAGATCACCCTGGTGGGCAACATCTCCCGGGCCGAGGCGGAGAAGATCGCCGAGTCCCTGGTGGGCAAGTTGCCCAAGGGCGAGGCCCCGACCCTGCCCCCGGCGCCGGAACTGCCCAAGGCCGGCGTCCAGCGCATCGCCCACCCGGCCGCCCAGTCCCATATCTACGTCGGTCTGCCCGCCATCCAGCGGGGCGACCCGGACTTCTTCCCCTTGGTGGTCGGCAACTATTCCCTGGGGGGCGGTGGCTTCGTCTCCCGGTTGATGAAGGAGGTGCGGGACAAGCGGGGCTACGCCTATAGCGTCTACAGTTACTTCGCCCCCCTGAAACAGCCCGGCCCCTTCCAGATCGGCCTGCAGACCAAGCGCAGCCAGGCGGAAGAGGCCCTCAAGGTGAGCCGTTCCATCCTGGAGAACTTCGTCAAGGAAGGCCCCACCGCCGAGGAACTGGCGGCCGCCAAGGCCAACCTGATCGGCAGCTTCCCCCTGCGCCTGGACAGCAACAAGAAAATCCTGGAGAACGTCGCCAACATCGGCTTCTACAACCTGCCACTGGATTACCTGGACCGCTACCAGGAGAAGGTCCAGGCGGTGACCGCCGAGGACATCCGCCAAGCCTTCGCCC
Organism: Actinomycetota bacterium; assembly: GCA_050259815.1. GTDB lineage: Bacteria > Pseudomonadota > Gammaproteobacteria > Burkholderiales > Rhodocyclaceae > JAGTRP01. The sequence continues at coordinate 16,444 of JBLNBI010000440.1, forward strand.
GCCGCATCCAGCCGGACCACCTGGTCACGGTGGTGGTGGCGGCCGACAAGCCTTGAATTCGGTCCGCATCGTCGGCGGCGAGTGGCGCCGCCGGGTCCTGCGCTTTCCGGACAGCCAGGGCCTGCGGCCGACGCCGGACCGGGTCCGGGAAACCCTTTTCAACTGGCTGGGCCAGGGCCTGACCGGCGAAACCTGCCTCGACCTGTTCGCTGGCAGCGGCGCCCTGGGCTTCGAAGCGGCTTCCCGGGGGGCAGGCAAGGTGGTGATGGTG
>JBLNBI010000441.1:0-9204 GCA_050259815.1 Actinomycetota bacterium
CCGGTGGATTCCCCTTACCCGGTGGAGACCATTGCCATCGGCTCCTTCTTCCGCTTCCGGGTCGTCTTCCAGGCGGCTCCCGCCGACCGACCCTCGGTCAAGGTCTATACCTACGCCGCCAAAGACGACAGCCCAGTGCTGATCCACCAGGCCACCTACGCCTACCCGCCGGCCCGCCCCACCGGCCCCTACGGCTTCACCGGCCTCCAGTCCGTCTATGAACCCCTGCGGGAAAGCGAGCTGCAATACTGGTGCGAACTGCGCCCGGAAGGCAGGGCTGCCCGATGAAATCCATCCTATCCGCTCTTAGCCTGGCTTTCCTGGCCACCGTCGCCCAGGCCGAGCCGGTGCGCCTCGTCTTCGCCGGCGATGTGATGCTGGACGACGGCCCCGGCCGCACCATCGCCGCCGGCCGCGACCCCCTGGCCCCGGTCGCCGCGCTGCTGGCCGACGCCGACTACCGCATCGGCAACCTGGAATGCCCCATCGCCACCACCGGCCAGCCCCAGGAGGGCAAGGTCTATGCCTTCCGCGCCCATCCTCGGGTGCTGGAGGTGCTGAAGGGCCGTTTCGACGCCCTGGCGGTGTCCAACAACCACGCCGGCGACTACGGCAAGGGCGCCTTCCTGGAAACCCTGGGCTGGCTGGACAAGGCCGGTATCCGCGCCTTCGGGGGCGGCCGGGACCTGACCACCGCCCACGCCCCCCTCTGGATCGAGAAGGGCGACCTGCGCATCGCCGTCCTGGGCTACAATGAATTCAAGCCCCGCTCTTTCGAGGCCGGCCCGGACTGGCCCGGCGTTGCCTGGAGCGAGGACAGCCAGGTGATTGCCGACATCCGCGCCGCCCGGGCCGCCGGGGCCGACGTGGTGATCCCCTTCATGCACTGGGGCTGGGAGCGGGAGCCCCAGCCCGGCGAGCGCCAGAAGCAACTGGCCCGGGCCATGGTCGACGCGGGCGCCGACCTGGTGGTGGGCGGCCATCCCCACATCACCCAGGGAGCCGAAATCTACCGGGGCAAGCCCATCATCTACAGCCTGGGCAACTTCGTCTTCGACGGCTTCGAGACACCCGAAACCCGCCTGGGCTGGCTGTTGCGGGTGACGGTGGACAAGAAGGGCGTGGTCGCCTGGGACACGGTGGCCGCCCGGATGGACGACGACGGAACTCCCCATCCCGTCCGGGATATCGCAACGCCCTGCGGCAAGGCCGGAGACTCCACTCCCCGGCAGTGCCCCCAGCCCTAGACCGGGTCCCGGGTCACCGCTCCGGGGAATTCTGTCTTGGGGGCCCGCAGGCGGACGTTGAGTTGCTCAATCAGCTCGGCCCACTCCGAATCCTCGGACACCTCCTCCCGCAGGAAGGCCGCCTGGGCCGGCGACCAGAAGGGGGCGTCGTACAGCTTGACGCTCTCCGGAACCGGGTTGTGGGATGCGATGAAGCGGTCGATGTCCCCGTCCTCCGACGGCAGGCCGAGTTGAGCGAACAGGTCGTTCAGGGTGGGAATTCCCGTATCCATGCTGCCCCCATGTTGGTCTTTGCCCTCTTTAGGTAGGGAGAGCGCCCGGACGTTCCCGGCCGTCCCAACCCGGCCCCCTTACAAATCCTTACCCATTCTTACAGCCCCGCTTCGGCCGCTGGTCTAGATTAGAGACAGGCCACCGTGGGTGGCCGCTATTGAAGGAGAAGATCATGAGGGCGAACAGATGGCTTGCGATCGCGGTCATTGCCCTGGGAGGCGCCATGGTGGGCGGCTGCGTAGTGGCCCCCGCCGAGCCTTACTATGTGAACCAACCGGTGATGGTGGCCCCGCCGCCTCCGCGGGTCGAGGTAGTGGGCGTCGCGCCGGCGCCGGGTTATGTCTGGATCAACGGTTTCTGGGGTTGGAGCGGTCACCGCCACGAGTGGTACCCCGGCCGCTGGGAAGCCCCCCGCCCCGGCTATAGCTGGCGGCCCCACCAGTGGCACCAGGAAGGCGGCTACTGGCGCGAACGGCGGGGCGGCTGGGAACGGCGCTGACGACCGGCCCTAGTGCCCCCCGGCGGGCACCGCCCCTTTCACCGGCCGGGTCAGCCAGACCACGCCAGTCAGCAGGAAAAAGCACACGGCGCTGTATAGGAAGAAATCGTTGGTCGCCACCATGTAGCTCTGGGCGAACAGGGTGCGTTCGACCACGGCATAGGCCTGGTCCCCCACCAGGCCGCCGGCCTGGAGCTTATCCAGGTAGGCTGTGGTGGCTGGGTTGTAGACATTGACGTGCTCCACCAGCTGGGCTCGGGTGGAGATGGCCAGGTGGTCCCAGGTGGTGACGCTGATGGCGGTGCCCAGGGCCGCTCCCAGGGTACGCAGGAAATTGGACAGGCCGGAAGCGGCCGCCATGTGGTCCGGCGTGATGTTGGACAGCATCAGGCCCTGCACCGGCAGGAAGAAGCAGGCCATGCCGATGCCCTGCACCAGCCGCGGAGAAACCACATCCCAGAAGGTCACGTCCAGGGTCATATGGGCGTTCCAGAAGGACACCGCCCCCATGATGGCGAAAGCGCAGGTAGCCAGCACCCGCAGGTTCAGCTTGGCAATATTGCGGCCGATGATGGGCGACAGGATGAGGGTGAAGACGCCGATGGGCGCCGTCGCCATCCCCGCCTGAGCCGGGGTGTAGCCCATCACCGTCTGCAGCCACAGGGGGAAGACCACCACCGAGCCGAAATAGGTCATGAAGCCCACCGACAACAGGATCACCCCATAGCGGAAATTCACGTCCCGGAAGAGGTGCAGGTCCACGATGGAATGTTCGGTGTACCACCCCCAGGCGATGAAGAAGGTGAGCGCCACGAGAGCCGCGATGCCGAGGGCGACGATGAAGGGGGAATTGAACCAGTCGTAGTCCCGGCCGACTTCGAGCATCAGCTGAAGGCTGCCGACGCCGATGACCATGAGGGCCAGTCCGATGCGGTCCAGGGGGATGCGGACGATGGGGGAATCCCGGTGGCGCATGAGCACCCAGATGGTGATGGCACCAAAGAGGCCGATGGGGATGTTGATGAGGAATATCCAGGACCAGTGGTAGTTGTCGCTGATCCAGCCCCCCAGCAGCGGCCCGCAGATGGGCGCCAGGATCACCGTCATGGCCCACATGGCCATGGCCCCGCCCCGCTTCTCCTTGGGGTAGCTGCGCACCAGCAGGGTCTGGGAGAGGGGCACCATGGGCCCGGAGACGAAACCCTGCAGCAGGCGGAAACCCACCAGCATGGGCAGGTTCTGGGAAAAGGCCGCCAGGGCCGACACCAGGGTGAAGGCCAGGACCGAAAAGACGAAGAGCTTCGCCTCCCCCACCCGGCGGGCCAGCCAACCGGTGAGAGGCACGGCGATGGCGGCGGCCACCGAATAGGCGCTGATGATCCAGGTGCCCTGGTTGGCCGACACCCCCAGGGCGCCGGCGATGGTGGGCACCGAAACATTCACCACCGTCATGTCCAGGATTTCCATGAAGGTGGACAGGGATGCCGCAATGCTGAGCAGGATCAGCGGCAGCCCATGGAGGGCGGGAGGTTGGCCGAGGCGGGTCACTTGAGGTTGGCGGCGACGATGGCTTCCACCCGGGCCTGGGCTTCCCGGTCCACCGGCGTCTCGGTGCTATAGACGGCTGCCTCCCGGACGGTGCCCAGGGGTGCACCCTGGGTATCGTGGAGGTCCACCTCCGCCTTCATGGAGAGGCCCACCCGCAGGGGATGCTCGGCCAGCTGCTTCTCGTCCAGGCTGATGCGCACCGGCACCCGCTGCACCACCTTGATCCAGTTGCCGGTGGCGTTTTGGGCGGGCAGCAGGGCGAAGGCGCCGCCGGTGCCGGCGGCGAGGCCGATCACCTTGCCCTCGTACTTTACGCTGCCGCCGTAGAGGTCGGAGGTCAGGCTCACCGGCTGGCCGACCCGCATCTCCCGGAGCTGGCCTTCCTTGAAATTGGCATCCACCCACAGGCGGTTGAGGGGGATGACCGCCATGAGGGGGGCGCCGGGATTGACCCGCTGCCCGACCTGGACGCTGCGCTTGGCCACCTGGCCGTCCACCGGCGCCACCAGGGTGGAGCGTTGCAGCCCCAGCATGGCTTCCCTCAGCCTGGCCGCCGCCCGCTGGACATTGGGATGTTCCCTGACGCTGGTTCCGGAAGTGAGGGCCCGACCGGAGGCAAGCTGCTCCTTGGCGGCATCTACCGCCGCCCGGGCCGCGGTAACGGCGGATTCGGCGTGGCGCAGCTCCTCGCCGGAGACGGCACCGGTGCCGGCCAGCTTCTTCCGCCGGGCGAGATCGTCCTCGGCCTTTGCCAGGTCTGCCTGGCGCTGGGAGAGGCTGGCTTCCGCCTGGCCCATGTTGGCGTAAAGGGTACGCACTTCCCGCACCGTCTGGGCCAGCTGGGCCTCCGCCTGGGCGACGGCCACCTGGGCGTCGGCCGGGTCCAGGGCCACCAGGGGCTGGCCGGCCTTCACGAAATCCGTGTCGTCGGCGTAGATCTTCAGCACCGTGCCGGCGATCTGGGGCGTCACCTGGACGACATTGCCCTGGACATAGGCGTTGTCGGTGTCCTCGTAGAAGCGTGAGACCAGGAGCCAATAGAGACCGAAGCCCAGCCCCGCCAGCACGAAGATGGTGCCGATGGTGAACAGGACCCGGCGGCGCTTGCCGTTATTGGGGGCGGGAGCCTCGGGATTGGGGTTGGGTGTCGTCATGATTTTTGTTGGGTCGGTTTTTCGGAGACGCTTTGCGGGGCAGCGAAACCGCCACCCAGGGCCCGGACCAGGCCGATATGGGCATCCAGGCGGCGGGCCTTGAGGTCGGCCAGGGCGCGGCGCTGGGCGAGGAGCTGGCCTTCCACGGAAAGCACGCTGAGATACGAAGACAGGCCCTCCCGGTAGCGCAGCAGGGCGATCCGGTAAGCCTCCTCGGCAGAAGCCAGGGCCGCCTGGCTGGAGACCGCCTCCCGGTCCAGGGCGGCGCTCCGGGTGAGTTGCTCAACCACATCCTGGGCGGCGGCGAGGACCGACTGGTTGTACTGGGCGACGGCGCCCTCAGCCTCCGCCGTGCGCAGGGCGTAGTTGGACCGCAGCCGCCCGCCGTTGAAGATGGGCAGGTGAATGGCCGGCCCGACGCTGTTGGTCAGGCTGCCGGCGTCGAACAGGTGGTTGAGGCCGATGGCCTGGAAGCCGATCAGGGCGGCCAGGTTGATATTGGGGAAGAACTCCGCTCGGGCGGCAGTGATGCCTTCCCGAGCCGCGGCGATGCGGGCGCCCTGGGCGGCGATTTCCGGACGCCGGCCGAGGAGATCGATAGGCAGGCTGGCCGGCAGGTTGAAGGGTGGGGTCGAGAGATGGGGCCGGGAAATGGAGGCGGCCACATCCGGCATGGCCCCGGTCAGTGCCGCCAGTTGCAGGCGGCTGACGGCGATGGCGGCCTCCAGCTGCACCATCTCGGCGGCCAGGGAGGCGGTACCGGTTTCCGCCTGACGGATTTCCAGATGGGTGTCGAGACCCGCGGCAACCCGCTTGCGGGTGAGGTCGGCGATGCCCTCCCGCTGCTTCAAGGTCGCCTGGGCAATGTCCAGCTGCTCGTACTGGCTCGCCAGTTGGGCGTAGGCGCGGGCAATGCCCACCGTCAGGGCCAGGCGGGCGCCGGCATAGTCGAAGGCGGCCGCGTCGGCCTGGTCCTGAGCCGCAGCGATGAGGGCGGCATTGCGGCCCCAGAAATCCAGGTCGTAGCCCAGACCGACGGTGGCCTGCCCCTGGTTGATGTACTGGCCGGCGGGCCCCAGGGGCGGTGGCGGGATCAGGTAGTTTTCCGATTGACGGCCGCGGCTGACGCTCAGATCGGCATTGACCTGGGGCGAGGCGTTGCCCCGGGCGACGCCGGCCGCAGCCTGGGCCTGGGCAATGCGGGCCCGGGCCGCCGCCAGGTTGGGATGGCCGGCCAGGGCCTGGTCGATGAGGCGGTCGAGCTGGGAGTCCCCGTAGGCTTTCCACCAGTCCTCCGCGGGCCAGGCGTCCACCGCCCCGGCCGGGGCGGGCAGGGTTGCCAGGGCAACCTGGGCATCGGGTCGGAACAGGGCGAAATCCAGGTTCGGCAGACCGGCGCAGCCCCCCAGGAGCAGCCCACCGAGGGCGGCAAGAAGAAGACGGCGATCAGGCATTGGCAATCATCCGGCGCAGGAAGGCCTTGAACAGTTCCACCTCGTCGGTTGAGAAGCCCCGCAGGTGGTGGTTGAGGGCCTCGATGGCGGCCCCGCTCATCTGGTCCGCCAGGGCCCGGCCCTTGTCGGAAAGCCGCACATGGACGACCCGGCGGTCGGTCTGGCTGCGGTCCCGGGTGACGAAGCCCTTTTCTTCCAGGCGGTCCAGCATGCGGGTCATGGCACCGGTGTCGTAGCACCATTCCCGGGCCAGGTCGCCGGTGGTCATGTTGGATTGGGCGTCCATGAGCTTGCGGAAGATGCCGAACTGGGCGTGGGTCATGCCGAACTCGGCCAGGGCCCGGTCCAGGCTGGCAGCCATCAGGGCACGGGCCCGGCTTATCAGGTAGCCGATGCTCTCGTCCAGGCTGTAGTTGTCGGGGGTATAGGGTGGTTGCATGGCGCCCAACTTATCTGCCTAGGCAGAGACAGTCAAGACAGCAATCCGGTTCCCTACTGAATGGAAATGGAGAGGCAGCGGAGGAAACGCGCTCCGCTGCTGGTCGGCGCCGGTGTTAGGCCTGCTTGCCGCGGCGGGAGAATTTGGCGGCGAGCTGGTCCAGCTTTTCGGTCCGGCGGCGCTCGGCCTCCTCGGCCTGGCGCTGGGCCTTGCGCTGTTCGGCGTCCTTCTTGAAGCGCTCGCGGATGGTTTCCGAGGCGTGGGCGCGGTGGGCGTCGGTCACCTCGTCGGCGGGGGTACCGTCCAGATTGAAGCGGACGGTGGCCTTCTCCATGGCCTTCAGGTAGCGCAGGGAATGGGTATGGAAGCGCAGCGCCGTACGCAGAACCTTGCGATCCAGATCGGGCAACTGGGCGAGGAGTTGCTTGTCGATACCGATGGCCAGGGGCTGGCTGTCGCGGAAGACCGCGAATTTTTCCTGGAAGTCCTTGATGAGGGCGCGGGCGGCCTGGACAGGATTGACAGGATTCTGAGCCGGATCGGCGGCCGGAATGGGCGCGGGGTTAGGCATATTCATCGACTACGGTTAAGCAATTCGGATTTCAGGGCCAGGGAGGGTATCACGGATGGAAGCGTCCGCCGGGTTAAACCTCTGATTTTGAAGCTTGGGAACCCAAATCTGTGGTCTAGTTCAGACAGAGGTGGTTTTCGGGGGAACAGCGGGATGACATATATCAAGATCGACGCCGTCGATTCGGCGGATGCCATCGGCCAAGACGCCTGGGAGCGCCTGGCCCCGCCCGGGGATCCCTTCCTCAATGCCCGCTTCCTGCCCATCCTGGAACGCCACGGTGCCGCCGGACGGCGCCACGGCTGGCAGGCCCGACACCTGGTGGCGACGGACCGGAAGGGCAAGGCGCTGGGACTCCTGCCCCTCTATCTCAAGGCCCATTCCCATGGGGAATTCATCTACGACTGGAGTTGGGCCGGCGCGTACCGGCAGTTGGGGCGGGACTACTATCCCAAGCTGTTCACCGGCCTGCCCCACACCCCGGCGACCGGCCCCCGCCTACTGGCCGCTCCCGGAACCGACGGAAACGCTATCCGCCGTGCCCTGGCGGACGCCGCCAGGGCCATGGTGGAGGAATACGGGTTGTCGTCCTGGCACGTGGCCTTCCCGACCGATGGGGATGCGGCGCTGTTGGAGGCAACCGGCCTGCTGGTCAGCGACGACGTGCAGTTTCATTGGATCGACCCGGGTTTCGGCAATTTCGACGGCTATCTCGCCGCCTTCTCCGCCGAAAAACGCCGCAAGGTTCGGGCCGAGCGCCGGCGGGTAAAGGAAAGCGGCCTGGTTATCGAAACCCTCCATGGCGACCAGGTGGCCGCGGCGGAGTGGCCGGCTCTCCATGCCCTCTACGCCGCCACCTTCGAGAAATTCGGCAACTATGCCGCCTTCTCCGCCGCTTGCTTCGGGGAACTGGGCCCCGCCCTGGGGGACCGCATGGTCGTGTTCGTGGCCCGGGAACTGGGTGAGCCGGTGGCCGTGGCCATTTGCTTCCGCAGCGACGAAGCCCTCTACGGGCGCTACTGGGGCTGCCAGGGCGAGTACCACAGCCTGCATTTCGAGTTGTGCCTGTACCAGGGTATCGACTATTGCTTGAAGGAAGGGCTTCGCCGTTTCGAGCCGGGGGCCGGGGGGGAGCACAAGATCGGCCGGGGATTCGTGCCTACCGTGGTCCGGTCCTGCCACTGGATCGCCGACCCGGGAATTCGCCGGCTGATCGGCCAGCACCTGGTGCGGCAGCGGGCCGCCATCGTGGAATATCGGGACGAAGCTGCTACCCACCTGCCCTTCCGGGCCGGCCCAAAGGCGCCGTGACGGCCTCAGGCCATGCTGGACAGGGCTTGGGCCAGGTCGTGGTCGGTGGCCCCTCCGCCGCCGTGGCTTTCCACCTGGGTCTGGTAGCCCCGATCCCTCAGTATTTCAGCCCAGCGCTCAGCCTCATCCCTGGAAGGATGCCAGGGGCCCTTCTCGGTAATGACCTGCCCGTGGCGGTCGCGGAATTTGGTGACTACGCGGTGCATGGCTGATGAAGTGCGGTGGCTACAGGTTCTGACCTATAGATTTGGGCTGGGCGCCTATCTTCAAGGGCAGGAAATGGTAACTTCATTTTTCGTCAACGCAAGGGCATGAAAGATACGGGCGAGGACTTAACGTCGCCCGGCAGGGCGAATCCCCACCCTCGAACTTCGCCACCTCCGGCCAGTCCTACTGTTTTGTCCTTAGTATGGAGGCCACGATATGGAAAGTCATCAAGGTTCGGCCCTTCAGGGCAAACGCGTCGCCGTGCTGATGACCGACGGGGTGGAACAGGTGGAATACACCGGTCCCCGCCGCTTCCTGGAAGAACACGGTGCCCAGGTCACCCTCGTTTCGCCCAAGCCCAAGGGCGAACAGATTCAGGGCTTCAACCACCTCTCCCCCGGCGACCGCTTCCCGGTGGAAATGAATGTCAGGGAAGCCCATGCCGATGAATTCGACGCCCTGGTCCTGCCGGGCGGTGTTGCCAACCCGGACCAGTTGCGC
>JBLNBI010000442.1:0-13046 GCA_050259815.1 Actinomycetota bacterium
CGTACCAGCTCATTCAGGGCCTGCTCATAGACCTGCCGCTTGAATTCGATCACGGTCTCCAGGGGAACCCAATAGTTGTTCCAACGCCAGGCATCGAACTCGGGCTTGTCGGTCGCCCTCAGGCTGACATCGTTGTCGCGCCCCACAAGGCGCAGCAGAAACCAAATCTGTTTCTGCCCCTTGTAGGAGCCGCGCCATTCCCGCTTGATCCATTGTGTCGGCACCTCATAACGCAACCAGCCCTTGGTCCGCCCCAGGATACGCACGTGCTCGGGCCTCAGGCCCACCTCCTCGTACAGTTCGCGGTACATCGCCTGCTCGGGCGTCTCACCGCGCTTGATTCCGCCTTGCGGAAACTGCCAGGAATGCTCTCGTATGCGCTTACCCCAGAAGACCTCGTTCTTCGCGTTACAAAGGATGATCCCGACGTTCGGGCGATAGCCTTCACGGTCGAGCATAGAAAATCCTGCATTAAATGTATGGTTGCCCCAATTCTTTCACAAACCCTGTTCCATGCAAAGCTCGCCCGCCGTGTAAAATTCGGTTTCTTCAACGTATTCAAGAGCATTCCATGCGCACCTCGCAGTTCTTCTTCACCACCCTCAAGGAAGCCCCCTCCGACGCCGAAGTGACCAGCCAGAAGCTCATGCTCCGGGCCGGATTGATCAAGCGTGCCGCCGCCGGTATCTACACCTGGATGCCCCTCGGTCTGCGCGTGCTGCGCAAGGTAGAAAACATTGTCCGTGAAGAGATGAACCGAGCTGGCGCCCTGGAATTGCTCATGCCCGCTGTCCAGCCGGCCGAGCTATGGCAGGAGTCGGGCCGTTGGGAGCAGTATGGCCCTGAACTTCTGCGTTTCAAGGACCGCCACCAGCGGGATTTCGTCATCGGCCCGACCCACGAAGAAGTCATCACTGACGTGGTCCGTCGGGACGTGAAGAGCTACCGCCAGCTTCCCATCCACCTGTACCAGATCCAGACCAAGTTCCGGGATGAGATCCGCCCGCGCTTCGGCGTCATGCGGGGCCGGGAATTCCTGATGAAGGATGGCTACTCTTTTCACTCTTCCTTCAGCGACCTGGAGCGGGAGTACAAGAGCATGTACGAAACCTACAGCCGGATATTCACCCGGCTGGGTCTCCAATTCCGCGCTGTGGCCGCCGATACCGGCTCCATTGGCGGCACTGGTTCCCACGAATTCCACGTACTGGCCGACTCCGGCGAAGACGCCATCGCCTTCTGCCCAGACTCCGACTACGCGGCCAACGTGGAACTGGCTGAAGCCCTCGCCCCCGCCCGGCCCCGCGGTGAAGCTGGCAATCCCCTCGCCAAAGTTTCTACCCCCGGCAAGACAGCCTGCGCCGACGTGGCCGATTTCCTGGGCATCTCCATCGAATCGATGGTCAAGGCCATTGCCGTGGTTACCGAAAAGGAAGATGGCACCAAGGCGTTCACCCTGCTGCTGCTGCGCGGCGATCACGAGCTGAACGAGATCAAGGCTTCCAAGCTAGAGGGCCTAAGCCCGTTCCGCTTCGCGTCCGAATCCGAAGTCGTGGAATACCTTGGTTGCAAGCCTGGCTACATTGGCCCGGTGGGCGTGGATGCGGCCAAGGTCCGCATCATCGCCGACCGTACCGTGGCAGCCATGAGCGATTTTGTCTGCGGGGCCAATGACGAGGGCTTCCACCTCACCGGCGCCAATTTCGGCCGGGACACTGCCGAACCTGAAGTAGCTGACATCCGCAACGTGGTTGAAGGCGATCCCTCTCCCGACGGCAAGGGCAAGCTCGGCATCTGCCGTGGCATCGAAGTCGGCCATATCTTCCAGTTGCGCCAGAAATACGCCGCCGCTCTCCAGTGCTGCTACCTGGATGAGCAAGGCAAGAACCAAGTGATGGAAATGGGCTGCTACGGCATTGGCGTCTCCCGCATCGTGGGCGCTGCCATCGAGCAGGGCAATGACGAGCGCGGCATCGTCTTCCCCGCCGCCATCGCTCCCTTCGAAGTCTGCATCGTGCCCATGGGCTACACCAAGAGCGACGAAGTCAAGGCAGCGGCGGACGCACTCTACGCCGACTTCAAGGCGGCCGGGATCGATGTGGTCCTCGACGACCGCAACGAGCGCCCAGGCGTCATGTTCGCGGACATGGAACTGATCGGCATCCCCCATCGCGTCGTGATCGGCGAGCGCGGCCTGAAGGAAGGCAAGCTCGAGTACAAGGGCCGCAAGGACGCCGAGGCCACCATGATCGACCGGGAAGGCGCCGTCGCCTTCCTGCGGGAGAAGCTGTGCGCTGCCTGATCGCAGCCATCTGCTTGTTCAGCGCTTCGGCGGCCTTCGCCGGAGCGCAGAAGTACGAGCCCCTGTCGGCCAGCGTCCAGGCCGCCTTGCAGAAGGCGGTCTCCGACGCCCGGCCGCCGGCCAGCTCCTTCCGGGATTCGATGGAAGCGGTGGAATGGCTGGCAGAGATGTCGAAGCGGCTGGAAAAACGCATCCCTGCCCAGGAATACCGCCTGGAATTGCTCCGGGCGGTTCACTACGAGGCGACCCGTGCCGGCCTCGATCCCCAATTGGTGCTGGGCCTGATGCAGGTTGAGTCCGGCTTCCGGAAGTACGCGGTTTCGTCAGCCGGCGCCCGGGGCTACATGCAGGTGATGCCCTTCTGGGTAAAGCTCATCGGCCAGCCGGACGACAACCTTTTCCACCTGCGCACCAACCTGCGCTACGGCTGTACCATCCTCCGCCACTACCTGGATATCGAAAAGGGCGATCTTTTCCGCGCCCTCGGCCGCTACAACGGTAGCCTGGGGCAGCCCGAATATCCCAATATGGTCCGGGCCGCCTGGCAGAACAGCTGGACTTACGAGAAGAAGACTCCCCTCGTCACCGCCCAGCGCTGAGACCGATCAGCGCCCCATCCCGGGCAACATTCCCTTCATGCCGCGCATAAGCTTGCCGAGGCCGCCCTTGGTGAGCTGCTTCATCATCTTCTGGGATTGCTCGAACTGATTGAGCAGGCGATTCACATCCTGGACCTGGACGCCTGCACCGGCAGCGATACGGCGCTTGCGGCTGGCCTTGATGAGCTCAGGCTTGGCCCGCTCCGCCGGGGTCATTGAATTGATGATGCCTTCGACCCGGCCAATCATCTTGTTTTCGGCGCCGGCCGGCAATTGACCTGCCATCTGGGCGATCTGGGCGGGCATCTTGTCCATGAGCGCCGACATCCCGCCCATCTTGCGCATCTGGCCGATCTGTTCCTTGAAGTCGTTGAGGTCGAAGCCCTTGCCCGACTTGAGCTTCTTGGCCAGAGCGACCGCCTGTTCCTCGTCGATGCCCTTCTTGGCCTCTTCGATGAGGGACAATACGTCACCCATGCCGAGAATCCGGGAAGCCATCCGTTCCGGATGGAACGCCTCCAGACCCGATAGCTTTTCACCGACGCCAGCGTACTTGATGGGCTTGCCGGTGATGTGGCGAACGGACAGGGCGGCACCGCCCCGGGCGTCGCCGTCCAGCTTGGTCAGCACGACGCCGGTCAGGGGCAAGGCCTCGCTGAAGGCCCGGGCCGTATTGACGGCATCCTGGCCGAGCATGGCGTCCACCACGAACAAGGTTTCGATGGGATTCAGAGCGCCGTGAAGGCGCTTGATTTCCGCCATCATCTCTTCGTCGATGGCCAAACGGCCTGCGGTATCCACCAGCAGGACATCATGGTAGTGGCGCTTGGCCCAATCCACGGCAGCCAAGGCGATGGCTTCAGGTTTCTCTCCAGCCGAGGAAGGGAAGAAATCGACTCCAGCCTGGCCGGCCACGGACTTCAACTGATCGATAGCGGCGGGGCGATAGACGTCGCAGGACACCACCAGAACCTTTTTCTTCTGGCTTTCCTTGAGAAACTTGGCCAGCTTGCCGACCGTCGTGGTCTTGCCGGCGCCCTGCAGACCGGCCATGAGAACGATGGCGGGCGGCTGGGTGGCGAAGCTGATGCCTTCGTGGGCTTCGCCCATCAGCTTGGTCAGTTCCCGGTGCACAACACCGACCAAGGCCTGGCCGGGGCTCAGGGAACCGATAACTTCCTCGCCCACCGCCTTTTCCTTGACGGCGGCGATGAAATCCTTGACCACAGGCAGAGCCACGTCGGCCTCTAGGAGCGCCATGCGGACTTCCCGCAGGGCATCAGCGATGTTCGATTCAGTCAGGCGCGCCTCGCCCTTGATGGTCTTCATGACGCGCGCAAGGCGCTGGGTCAGGTTGTCAAGCATATGTAAGGGGCTTCGAGTAAAATTTCAGGATGGCTGATATTGTAATTCACCTTCTGCCGCACGTTCTCGCGGCCATTCTTTACGCCGGGCTTGGATTCCATTTCTGGAACACCCGCTGGCGGGAAACCGACAAGCCTCTGGTCGCCGCCCCCATGCAGCCCTGGGAACGAATCGCCATCGGTTCCGCCCTGGCCGTCCATGCCCTCGGCCTCTACGATGCGCTGTTCGGCGAAGCCGGCATGCGTTTCTCCTTCAGCTTCGCCCTTTCGCTCATGATGTGGCTGGCTGTGCTGATCTACTGGCTGGAGAGCTTCCTCGCCCGCATGGAAGGCCTTCAGCCCATGGTGCTGCCGCTGGCCGCAGCCTGCACCATCCTTCCCGTATTCTTTCCCCAGGTTCATCTGGTCGCCCATGCGACCGCCGTAGGCTTCAAGCTCCATTTCCTCGTCGCCATGCTGGCTTACAGCCTGTTTACCCTGTCAGCCCTGCACGCAGTCTTCATGGGCTTCACCGAAAAGGCCCTCCATCGCCGCACCCTGACCCGCAGTCTTGCCAGCCTGCCGCCCCTGCTGACCATGGAAGCACTGCTTTTCCGCATGCTGCTGATCGGCTTCGTGCTACTGACCCTGGCCCTGGGCAGCGGCATCCTGTTTTCGGAAGCATTGTTCGGCAAGGCTCTCAGTCTTGACCACAAGACCCTGTTCGCGTTCGCCTCCTGGGGCATTTTCGCCACTCTGCTGGTCGGGCGTCACGCCTGGGGCTGGCGGGGCCGCAAGGCGCTGCACTGGACCCTGGCTGGATTTACGGTTCTCCTGTTGGCTTACGTCGGCAGCCGTTTCGTCGCCGAAGTCATCCTGGGACGCGGCTGACCCCTTAAATGGCCGACGTCCCGCTCTCAGCACTCCTCGCCGCCCTGCTGGTCCTGCTGATTCTTTCCGGTTTTTTCTCCGGATCGGAAACCGCCATGATGGCGGCAAACCGTTACCGCCTCCGCCACTTGGCCCAGACTGGCCACCGGGGCGCCAAGCTGGCCATCGCGCTGCTCGACAAGACCGATAGGCTGCTCGGCCTCATCCTTTTGGGCAATACGCTGCTCAACGCCGCAGCGGCCACCCTGACCGGCTACATTGCCCTAGCCCTCTTCGGGGAGTCCAAATGGGCGCTGGAAATCGGCACCCTTTGCATTACCTTCGCCCTGCTGGTGGTTTCGGAGATTTCCCCGAAGGTGGTGTGTGCCACCTACGCCGACCGGCTCGCCCCCCTGATCAGCTACGTTCTCACCCCCCTGCTCCGGATCGCCCATCCGGTCATCTGGTTCGTCAATCTTTTCGTCACGGCACTGCTGCGCATTCTTCATCTGTCCCCCAAGGGCATTCACAGCGAGACCAAGCTCACACCGGAGGAACTGCGCACCCTGGTGCTGGAGTCCGCCCAGTTCATCCCCAAGCAGCATCAGAGCATCCTCTCCAATCTCTTCGACCTGAACAACATTAGCGTCGAAGACATCATGACCCCCCGGGGGGCCATCGAAATCCTCGACCTCGACCAACCTTGGGACGACGTCCTGGCCCAGCTAGCCACCAGTCACCACAGCCGACTGGCAGTCTGCCGGGAATCCCTCGACCACCTTCTCGGCGTACTGCCCGTCCGGCGCCTCATCGCCGAAGCCCCCCGTGGGGAAATGGACGAAGCCACCCTGCGCAACCAGCTTCAGGCGCCCTACTACATTCCCGCTGGCACCCCCGTTTTCTCCCAGCTCTCCTTTTTTCAGGAAAACCGGCAACGGGTCGGGTTCGTGGTGGATGAATATGGTGACATCCTCGGCCTGCTGACCCTGGAAGACATCATCGAGGAAATCGTTGGCGAATTCACGACATCCGTCGCCGGATTTGGAAGCCTCTCCCTGGCCTGGGACGGAGAAGGCAGTGTCGTCATTGAGGGCAGCCGCTCCCTGCGAGACATCAACCGCATGCTCGACCTGAAATTCCCTCTCGACGGCCCAAAGACCCTCAACGGCCTCATCCTTGAGCACTTCCAAGACATTCCCGAATCCGGGGTCGGGCTGAAGATCGCCGGCATCGCGATGGAGATACTTCAGACCCAGGGCCGAAGCGTCGTTACTGCACGGCTTTTCCGGCCCCTTGGCTAGGCCCCCAACGGCGGCGTGGGAAGCTTTACAAATAATGGGCTGCGTAGCATCATCGTCCCGATTTGTTAGGCATTAATCGTATTTATCAATGGTAGCCACCCCCGAAGCAGCCCCCTTGAGCGGACTGGCCAGAGCGCTAGTCCAGTCAGGCCGTCTAAAGGAAGCGGAAGCAGAGCAGTTCCTGACCCAGGCTACCGCCAACAAATCTTCCCTCATCGAGGAAGTGATCAAGGCCAATAAGGCCACGGCCCAGGAAATCGCCCGATTCGTAGCCGACACCTTCGGCTACCCGCTCCTGGACCTGGATGCCTTCGACGAATCCCATATCCCGATCAACGCAGTCGACCGCAAGCTGATCGCCAGCCACCGTGTCATCCCGCTCAACAAACGGGGAAACCGGTTGTCCGTGGCCATCGCCGACCCCACTAATCTGCGCGCTCTGGATGAGGTTCGATTCCAAACCGGTCTGGCCGTGGACCCCATCGTGGTTGAGGGCCCTAAGCTTGCGCCGCTGGTGGCCAAATATTCCGAGTCGGCAGAGGACACGCTCAAGAATCTCGCCAACGAGGACATCAACCTCGACTTCCTGGACGAGGAGTCCGCGGCGAAGTCCGATGAGGCTGCGGCAGCGGATATCGATGACGCCCCCGTCGTCAAGTTCATCCAGAAGATGCTGCTGGACGCCATCAACGACGGCGCCTCCGACATCCACTTCGAACCCTACGAGAAGTTCTACCGTATCCGCTTCCGGGTCGACGGCATCCTGCGGGAGGTCGCTACTCCGCCCCTGGCCATCAAGGACAAGATCGCATCCCGGATCAAAGTCATTTCCCGCCTCAACATTGCCGAAAAGCGGGTTCCCCAGGACGGCCGGATGAAGCTGGTCCTCTCGAAGAACCGGGCCATCGATTTCCGGGTCAGCACCCTTCCGACTCTGCAGGGCGAGAAGATCGTTCTGCGTATTCTTGATCCCACGTCAGCGACCCTCGGCATCGAAGCCCTGGGCTACGAGCCGGAACAGAAGGCTGCACTGCTGGATGCCATCAACCGCCCCTACGGCATGGTACTGGTTACCGGACCGACCGGCTCCGGCAAAACCGTATCGCTATACACCTGCCTCAATCTGCTCAACAAGCCCGGGGTCAATATCTCAACCGCCGAAGACCCGGCCGAAATCAACCTGCCCGGGATCAACCAGGTCAACGTGGACGACAAGGCTGGCCTGACCTTCGCCGCCGCATTGAAATCCTTCCTCCGCCAGGATCCGGACATCATCATGGTGGGTGAAATCCGAGACCTGGAAACGGCCGAAATCGCCATCAAAGCGGCCCAGACCGGCCACATGGTCCTGTCCACCCTGCACACCAACGACGCCCCCCAGACCCTTACCCGCCTGATGAACATGGGGGTTCCGATCTTCAACATCGCATCCAGCGTCCTGGTCATCACCGCCCAGCGCCTTGCACGCCGCTTGTGCAACTGCAAGCAGCCCATCGACGTCCCTGTTGCCGCATTGCTTGATGCCGGCTTCAAGGAGGAGGAGATCGACGGCACCTGGAGCCTCTACGGACCGGGCGGCTGCGATCGCTGCAAAGGCAGCGGCTACAAGGGGCGGGTGGGTATCTACCAGGTCATGCCGGTCACCGAAGCAATCCAGCGCATCATCATGGCGGGCGGCAATTCCCTGGACATCGCCGCCCAGGCCGCCCGGGACGGCGTGAAGGATTTGCGCCAATCCGGCCTACTCAAGGTCAAGCAAGGTGTCACCTCGCTTGACGAGGTGCTCAGCACCACCAACGCATAAATCTAGAAGGAAAGAACGATGGCTACTGCCGCGAAAGCCAGCCAAGGAATCCAGGAGCAGCTGTTCGTTTGGGAGGGAAAAAGCAAGGACGGCAAGACGGTTCGGGGCGAAATGCGCGCAGCCGGCCCCCATGTCGTCCAAACCACCCTGCGCCGGCAGGGCATCATGGTTTCGAAGGTCAGCAAGCAGCGTTTCAAGGGTGGCGCCAAGATTACCGACAAGGACATCACCCTATTTACGCGCCAGCTGGCCACGATGATGAAGTCGGGGGTGCCTCTTCTCCAAGCTTTTGATATCGTCGGCAAAGGCCACGCCAACCCAGCAGTCAGCAAGCTGCTTCTGGATATTAAAGCTGATGTAGAGACAGGCTCTTCTCTCTCCCAAGCCTTCCGAAAATACCCGCTGTATTTCGACAACCTGTTCTGCAACCTGGTCGCCGCCGGCGAGCAGGCCGGCATCCTGGACACGCTGCTCGACCGGCTTGCCACTTACAAGGAGAAGATTCTGGCCATCAAGGCCAAGATCAAATCGGCCCTCACCTATCCGGTTGCCATCATCTTTGTCGCATTCATCATCACCGCCGTGATCATGATTTTCGTCATCCCCGCCTTTAAAGGCGTCTTCCAAAGCTTTGGCGCGGACCTACCCGGCCCCACCTTGGTCGTGATCGCCATATCCGATTTCTTCATCGCCTATTGGTGGGGGATATTCGGCGGCATCGGTGGGGGCCTATATTCTTTGATAGCGAGCTACAAACGATCTGAAGCGATGCAGTTCGCCTTCGACCGCTATTCTCTCCGGCTCCCTATTTTCGGGGACATTATTCGGAAATCCGTTATCGCCCGCTGGACCCGTACCTTGGCCACCATGTTCAGTGCCGGCGTACCGCTGGTTGAGGCGCTGGAATCGGTTGGTGGAGCGTCCGGCAACAACGTTTACAAGGTAGCGACCAAGCAAATCCAGAGCGAAGTATCCACCGGCACCAATCTCACCACCGCCATGCAGAACAGCAATCTGTTCCCCAACATGGTTACTCAAATGGTGGCTATTGGTGAAGAATCCGGCGCGCTGGACTCCATGCTGTCCAAGGTTGCCGATTTCTTCGAAGCGGAGGTGGACGATGCCGTGGAAGCCATGTCCAGCCTCATGGAGCCAGTAATCATGGTCGTCCTGGGCGGCCTGATCGGCGGCCTGGTTATCGCCATGTACCTGCCCATCTTCAAGCTGGGTTCGGTGGTGGGATGATGCTCGACACCCCGGGCGGCCTGGCCGCGATCGCCGGGCTGCTCGGCCTGTGCGTCGGCAGTTTTCTCAACGTCGTCATCCATCGTCTGCCGAAGATGATCGAGCGGGATTGGCAACTCCAGTGCGCAGAGCTGCAGGGGCAAGACCCGCAGCCAACCGACACATTCAACCTCGCCACACCCCGCTCCCGCTGCCCCGGTTGCGGTCACCAGATCGGTGCCCTGGAGAACATCCCCGTCCTCAGCTATCTGTTTCTCAAAGGGCGCTGCGCCAACTGCAAGAGCCCCATTTCGCCGCGTTACCCCTTGATTGAAGCCTTCACAGGACTGCTGTCGGGCTATCTCGCCTGGCGTTTCGGGGCCACTTGGCAGACCGCTGGCGCCCTCTGCCTCGCCTGGGCCCTGATCGCCCTAACATTCATCGATTTCGACACCCAGCTATTGCCGGATTCCATTACCCTGCCGCTCCTTTGGCTGGGCCTGCTCTTCAATGTCTTCGGCGCCTTTACCGGCCTGACGTCTGCAGTCGTCGGCGCCATGGCCGGCTATTTGACCCTATGGTCGGTGTACTGGCTTTTCAAGCTGGTTACCGGCAAGGAAGGCATGGGTTACGGGGACTTCAAGCTCCTGGCCGCTCTCGGTGCGTGGCTCGGCTGGCAAATGCTGCCGGCCGTAATCCTCCTTTCATCCCTGGTTGGCGCAGCTGTGGGCATCGGGCTGATCGTCCTGGCCCGCCACGGCCGCAATGTCCCCATTCCCTTCGGCCCCTACCTGGCCGCTGCCGGCGTCATCGCCCTGCTCTGGGGCCGTCAACTGACCCAGCTCTATCTTGGGTTCCCCGCTTGAAATATCGCGGAAATACCGCATATTAGAATCCCGGTTCCCGTCAGTTATAATTCAAGGTTTTGGAGGAATCCCATGCCGATTTACGAATATCGCTGCGAATCCTGCGGTTTCCAGAAAGAGCACCTGCAGAAGATGAGCGATCCCGTGCTCACCACCTGCCCGGAATGCGGCAAGGAAAGCTACAGCAAGCTGCTGTCCGCCGCCGGCTTCCAGCTCAAGGGCAATGGCTGGTACGCGACCGACTTCAAGGGCGGCAGCAAGCCGGCCCCGAAGGCCGATAGTGCGCCGCCCTGCCAAGGCGGCAGCGGAGCTTGCGCGTGCGCAGCCAGCTGATCAAGCGCTACTTCATCACAGGACTCCTGATCTGGGTACCCCTGGTCATCACGACCTGGGTACTGTCTCTTGTCGTCAGCACGCTGGACCAATCCCTGCGCCTGCTGCCGGAAGCTGTTCATCCTCAGAACCTGTTCGGATTCGCCATCCCTGGCGCCGGTGCCGTCATCACCCTTCTGATGATTTTCCTGACCGGCGTGCTGGCGGCGAACTTCATCGGCCAAAAACTCGTGGTCTGGTGGGAACGCCTGCTCGCACGCATCCCGGTGGTCAATTCCGTCTATAACAGCGTCAAGCAGGTTTCGGACACGCTCTTCTCCCCCAACGGCAACGCCTTCCGCCAGGCACTTCTGGTGCAATACCCGCGGGAAGGCAGCTGGACCATCGCCTTCCTCACCGGCAAGCCCGGCGGCGATGTCTTGAATCACTTCAATGAGGAATACGTCAGCGTCTATGTCCCGACCACGCCCAACCCGACTTCCGGCTTCTTCCTGATGATGCCGGCCAAGGACGTGATCGAGTTGGACATGACCGTCGACGAAGCCCTGAAATACATCATCTCGATGGGGGTAGTGGCACCGCCGCCCCATCAACGTATCGTCACCAATACCTGAACTCGGAAGCATCCATGCGCACCCATTACTGCGGACAACTCAACGCATCCCTCTGCGACCAGACCGTCACCCTCTGCGGCTGGGCCCATCGCCGGCGCGACCACGGCGGCGTCATCTTCATCGACCTGCGTGACCGGGAAGGCCTTGCCCAGGTCGTCTGCGACCCCGATCGAGCCGACATGTTCAAGGTTGCCGAGTCGGTCCGCAACGAGTTCTGCCTGAAGATCACCGGCAAGGTCCGTCGCCGTCCGGAAGGCACCACCAACGCCAACCTGGCTTCCGGCGAAATCGAAGTACTGTGCTACGACATCGAGGTCCTGAACGCCTCCGTCACCCCGCCCTTCCAGCTGGACGAGGAGAACCTCTCCGAGAACGTGCGCCTGACCCACCGGGTCATCGACCTGCGCCGTCCCCAGATGCAGAACAACCTCATGCTGCGCTACAAGACGGCCCGCGCCTTCCGCCGCTTCCTGGACGACCACGGCTTCATCGACGTGGAAACCCCCATGCTCACCAAGAGCACCCCGGAAGGCGCCCGCGACTACCTGGTTCCCTCCCGCGTCCATCCCGGCCAGTTCTTCGCCCTGCCCCAGTCTCCCCAGCTCTTCAAGCAATTGCTGATGGTGGCCGGCTACGATCGCTACTACCAGATCACCAAGTGCTTCCGGGACGAGGACCTGCGCGCCGATCGCCAGCCCGAATTCACCCAGGTCGATATCGAGACCTCCTTCATGGACGAGCAACAGATCACCGCCCTCATCGAGGAGCTGATCCGCTACGTCTTCAAGGATGCCATCAATGTGGACCTGCCCAATCCGTTCCCCCGCATGCCCTACTCCGAGGCCATGAGCCGTTTCGGTTCCGACAAGCCGGACCTGCGGGTCACCCTGGAACTCACAGAAGTCACCGACGCGGTCAAGGACGTGGCCTTCAAGGTCTTCGCCGGCGTTGCCAATTCCGAAGGCGGCCGGGTTGCTGCCCTTCGCATCCCCGGCGGCGCCACCCTCACCCGCGGTGAGATCGACGAATACACCAAGTTCGTGGGCATCTACGGCGCCAAGGGCCTGGCCTACATCAAGGTCAATGACGTCACCCAGCTGAACGAGACCGGCCTGCAGTCCCCCATCGTCAAGAACATCCACGAAGCCGCCCTGAAGACCATCGTGGAGCGCACCGGCGCCCAGTCCGGCGACCTGATCTTCTTCGGTGCCGACAAGGCCAAGGTGGTCAACGACGCCCTCGGGGCGCTCCGCACCAAGATCGGCCACGAAAAGGGCTACCTCAACGGCAAGGCCTGGGAGCCCCTGTGGGTCGTGGACTTCCCCATGTTCGAGTACGACGACGAAGACAAGCGCTGGACGGCCTGCCACCACCCCTTCACCAGCCCGAAGGACGAGCACGCCGAACTGCTGCAGAGCGATCCCGGCAAGTGCCTGGCCAAGGCCTACGACCTGGCGCTGAACGGCTGGGAAATCGGCGGCGGTTCCGTGCGTATCCACCGCGCCGACGTCCAGGAGAAGGTCTTCCAGGCGCTCGCCATCGGTCCCGAGGAACAGCAGGCCAAGTTCGGCTTCCTGCTCGACGCCCTCAAGTACGGCGCTCCGCCCCACGGCGGCCTGGCTTTCGGCCTCGACCGGATCGTCACCATGATGACCGGCGCCGAGTCCATCCGCGACGTGATCGCCTTCCCCAAGACCCAGCGTGCCCAGTGCCTGCTGACCGATGCCCCCAGCGGCGTCGACGAGAAGCAACTGCGGGAACTCCACATCCGCCTGCGTCAGAAGGTCGAG
>JBLNBI010000443.1:0-5736 GCA_050259815.1 Actinomycetota bacterium
TTAAGGACACCTGGCGGGATGTTGCCGCCTGGGCTGCCGGCCAGCTCAAGGCGCGCTTCGGCCGACCTGCCCAACCGCATCCTTTTCCGGGACCGCCTGGCCCACGCCTTCGAGCGGGGGCGCCGCTACAGCCATAAGGTGGCTGTCATGCTCCTCGACCTGGACGGCTTCAAGACCGTCAATGACAGCCTCGGCCACCCGGTGGGCGACAAGCTGCTGCAATTGGTGGCGGAGCGCATCCGGAGCACCGTGCGGGTGGAGGATACCGTGGCCCGCCTGGGCGGGGACGAGTTCGCCCTGGTGCTCTCCAACCTGGACCATGGCGAGGACGCAGTCGAGGTGGCCCGCAAGATACTCCTGGCCACCCAGGAACCCTTCGACATCGGCGGCCACGGCGCCCTGGTCACCGCCAGCATCGGCATCGCCGTCTTCCCGGACGACGGGGACGAACCCAATACCCTCATCCGCAACGCCGACGCGGCCATGTACAAGGCCAAGGAATCGGGCCGCAACACCCACTGCTTCTACCAGGCGGAAATGACCCAGGCGGCCCAGAGCCGGCTGTCCATCGAGCGAGGCCTGCGGCGGGGGATCGAGAACCAGGAATTCGAGGTCTGGTACCAACCCCAGGTCTGCCTGGAGAGCGGCCGCTACCTGGGGGCGGAGGCCCTGGTCCGCTGGCGCGATCCGGAGCGGGGCCTGGTCCCGCCCAACGACTTCATCCCCTTGGCCGAACAGACCGGCCTCATCGTGCCCCTCGGGGAGCAGGTCCTCAACCGGGTGTGCGCCGATGCCCGCCGCTGGCTGGACGCCGGCATCCACGTGGGGCGCCTGGGCATCAACGTGGCCGGTCCCCAACTCTACCGCAGCGATTTCGTGGCCGCCCTGCGCCAGGCCCTCGAACGCTACCGCCTGTCGCCGGAAACCCTGGAGATCGAGGTCACCGAGACCTTCATGATGGAAAACCCGGCGGAGGTCCGCCGCATCCTGGATGCGGTCCAGGCCATGGGGGTGACTACCGCCATCGACGACTTCGGCACCGGCTACTCCTCCCTGTCCTACCTGAAGGAACTGCCCATCGATACCCTGAAGATCGACCGGGCCTTCATTTCCCACCTGCCCGACGATCCCCACGACATCGCCATCACCCGGGCCATCCTGGCCCTGGGGAAGAGCCTGCAGTTCAAGGTCATCGCCGAGGGCATCGAGACCGCCGCCCAGCGGGATTTCCTCCAGGCCGAAGGCTGTGCCGAGGGGCAGGGCTACCTGTTCGCCAAGCCCATGCCGCCGGAAGAGTTCGCCCGCTGGCTGGCGGCCCGGGAGCACAGCAGCCAGCCGGCCTGACGGCCCGGCGCCCGGTTTCCGGCCTACCGTATCCGGGCTGCCAGAATATGCTGGCCACCGTATTCTTTTTCTTCGGGTCCCTCCCTATGGTTATCGGAGCTTCATGCCGGTCTCCGGGCCGGCGAAGCCCATGCCAACCGAGGAGAACCCAATCATGAAGAAATCAGGTATCGCTCTAGCCGGCGCCTTGTTCCTGGTGGCCGGCGGCGCCATGGCCCAGGCCCTCACCGACCCGCAGATCGCAGCCATCACCGTGGCGGCCAACCAGGTGGATATCGACGCCGGCAAGCTGGCCAAGTCCAAGGCTTCCAGCCAGGAGGTGAAGGCCTTCGCCGATCGCATGGTGACCGACCACACCGGGGTGAACAAGTCCGCCCACGATCTGGCCAAGAAGCTGAAGATGAAGCCCGAGGAAAATTCGGACAGCAAGGCCCTCAAGAACGGGGGCGACGAGAACATGAAGAAGCTGAAGGGCCTCAAGGGCGCGGACTTCGACCGGGCCTACATCGACCAGGAAGTGACCTTCCACCAGACGGTCCTCGACACCATCGACAAGAGCCTCCTCCCCAACGCCAAGAACGACGAGCTGAAGGCTCTCCTGACCAAGGTCCGCCCCAGCATCGCCGACCACCTGGAGCATGCCAAGAAGCTCCAGGCTTCCCTGGGCAAGTAGGCCGGCGGGCCTGCACCGTGGCTTTCGTCCTGCGGGCTGCCGCGCTCCTGGCCGCGGCGGCCTTTCTCCCGGTCCCGTTGGCCCAGGCTGCGGGGTCCGGAACCCGGCACACCGTGACCATGGAAGGCACCCGTTTCGACCCGGGAGTCCTTACCGTGCGGCCGGGGGATACGGTGGTCTGGGTCAATCGGGATCCCTTTCCCCACACCGCCACCGCCCGATCCGGCGCTTTCGACTCCGGCAGCATCGATTCGGGAAAGTCCTGGAAATATCGCGTCGGAAAGGCCGGTACTTTCGACTATTTCTGCGCCTTTCACCCGACCATGAAGGGTGTTCTCAAGGTGGAGTGAGGCTTTCCGGCGTGGCTGTTCCCAGCGGTCATGCCGGCCGCCGACTCACCGCGCATGCTGGTTCGGATGTGTATCTAAGTGTTTGATGCGCAATGGGTTTGACGGTGGAATCGAGGCAATTTAGTCCTTGCTTTTGCCTACTGTCTCCACCTTATAATGGGTCGCGTGGGGAGGGAGAAGTCGGCCCTCCCGAGTCTTTTGTAGAGAGTTGCCATTGAATTTTCTGAAGCCCAGTCTCCAGCGTCTGCGCAGCAACCGGCGCCTGCGTTACGGACTCATTCTCGCGGTCGGCATCGCCGTCGCGGGCATCCTGAGCACCTACCGCTACCTGAATCCCGACGTCAGCCCTGAAGAAATCCAGGCCAAGGTCACCAACCCGACCGCCGCGACGGGCCCCGAACTCCTCCGCCTCATGGCCAAGCAGCCCTCCGCCTGGTTCGAAACCGAACGCCAGGCCGATACCCTGCTCGCCGATCTCCAGGGCAACAACCTGCTGGCCGTCGGCATCACCGGCGGTTCCGACGCCCAGGAGCCCGGCGCGGGCTATGTGCTGGCCGTCACCAAGGCGGGCCTGGCCTACCATGTGGCGGATACCTGGCGGGGCGACCTGGCCAAGGCGGTCATCGACCAGGCCAAGACCACCTCCTTCCCGGTAGCCTCCGTGGGCGCCGTCGGCAAGCCAGGTTTCCACCTGCCTGCCGGCCTGGATGCCTCCATGCTGGTCCAGCTCCTGCTGTTCGCCCTGTTCATCCCCCTGGTGCGGGACATGCTGCCCCAGAAGTTCGCCCTGGCCGAACGGCCGGACACCGGCTTCGACAGCGTCATCGGCGCCCACGAGGCCAAGGCGGCCCTCCAGGACATCGTCAGCTTCCTGAAAAAGCCCGAGGACTTCACCCGCCTGGGCGCCCGTCCGACCCGGGGCGTGCTCCTCTCGGGGCCCCCGGGCACCGGCAAGACCCTGCTGGCCCGCGCCCTGGCCGGCGAGACCGGCGCGGCCTTCATCGCCTGCACCGGCGCCGATTTCAGCGCCAAGTACTACGGGGCCGGCATCGCCAAGGTGAAATCCCTGTTCAGGACCGCCCGCAAGCAGTCCTCCTGCATCATCTTCATCGACGAGATCGACGGCATCGGCCAGCGGACCGACAGCCGGGAAGGCCCCGGTGCCAGCGAATCCAACCGGATCATCAACCAGCTTCTGGTGGAGATGGACGGCTTCGCCAAGGACGCCCGGATCATCGTCATCGGCGCCACCAACCTGGTGGACAACATCGACCCGGCGCTCCGCCGTGAAGGCCGCTTCGACCGCCACGTGCGGGTCCGTATCCCGGACGTGAAGGAGCGGGAGCAGCTCCTGGCGCACTACGGCAAGGGAGTCACCACTGCCCATGACGTGGATTACGCCCAGTTGGCCCGCCTGACCATGGGCCTCTCCCCCGCCGCCATCGCCGCCGCCGTTAATCAGGCGGCCCTCTTGGCGGCCCGCCAAGGCAGGGCAGGGGTCGCCATGCAGGACTTCATGGACGCCGTCGAGACCAAGCACATGGGCGAAGTCAGCGGCCGCGCCCTCAATCAGGACGAGCGTACCCGCACTGCCACCCACGAGGCCGGCCACGCCCTCATCGCCACCCTGCTGGGCACCGGCAAGGTGGAGAAGGTCAGCGTCCTGCCCCGGGGCGACGCCCTGGGTGTCACCCTGGTGAGCGACGATGACGCCAAACTGCTGCGCACCCAGACCGAGCTGGAAAACCGCATCCAGATGCTGCTGGCCGGCCGCTGTGCCGAGGAGCTGATCTACGGCCAGGCTTCCACCGGCGCCGGCCACGACCTCCAGCAGGCCAGCAAGATCGCCTACGACATGGTGGCCCGCTACGGCCTGGGCCAGGAAGGCCGGCTGTTCAGCCTGGCCGCCCTGGAGCGCCACGAGGTGGACAGCCGCCACCTGGTGGAGGAGGCCAACGCCACCCTCAAGCGCCTGTGCGACCTGTGCACGGCCAACCTGGTCGAGCAGCGGGAAGCCCTGGAAACCCTGACGGCTGCCCTCCTGGAACAGGAGACCGTGCCCGGGGAGTACGTGGAAAGCCTGCTGAAGGTCGAAGAGCCGGAGCAGCCGCTCCTGGCGGTCGCCTGACCGGCGGCGAATCCTAGCCTAGCCCCGGTCGTCCATGAGGGCGGCCAGGGCTTCCTTCAAGCCACCGGCGACGAGCCGGACCGGCACGGCCAGCATGAGATTGAGGGGCAGGCCGAAATTTTCCACATGGAAGCCGTCCCGATCCGTCGGGCGGCCGTTGCAGGTGCCCAGGGGGTTTCCCTGGGCCTCCGCCACCCGCTCCGCCAGGGGGCGGGCATCTTCCAGATAGCCGATCACCGGCTTCCCCAGCGCCAAGGCGATCCCAACCTCCACGCAGGTGCCGGAATCCGGCTCCAGGCCCCGGAAGGGGTTGAGGTTGGCGATAACGCCATCGGCAGCGCCGATCAGCTCCAGGTTGGCCCGGTAGATGCCCTGGGCGGTAGTTTCCTCGTTGTCCAGGGGAATGAGGGCCTGGTGGCCGAAGGAAGCGCACAGGGCGCGGGCTTCCTCCGCCTAGGCAAAGGCGTCGGGACGAAAGACATCGGGGCCGGCGAGGTAGAGTTTCATGGCACGGGCGTCCGGAAAACAAAAAAGGCACTGACCTTGCGGCAGTGCCTTTTTTATCGAATTTGGCGTCCCCACGGGGATTCGAACCCCGGTTACCGCCGTGAAAGGGCGATGTCCTAGGCCTCTAGACGATGGGGACCTAGTAAGTCCTGCTACTTCCGCATTTGCTTGGTGGAGGTAAGCGGGATCGAACCGCTGACCTCTTGCATGCCATGCAAGCGCTCTCCCAGCTGAGCTATACCCCCGCCGCGGAAGCTACTACTTTACTGCCACAACTGCTTGGCGTCCCCACGGGGATTCGAACCCCGGTTACCGCCGTGAAAGGGCGATGTCCTAGGCCTCTAGACGATGGGGACCCAGAATTTTTACTGCTATCTCTTTCAGGCGCTTGGTGGAGGTAAGCGGGATCGAACCGCTGACCTCTTGCATGCCATGCAAGCGCTCTCCCAGCTGAGCTATACCCCCGCCCTGAAAGAGACGCGCATTCTATAGATCGAATTGCGGCTTGTAAACACCTTTCACGCTTATTTTCAGTTTTTGTAGGCGGCGAGCTTTTCCAGGACACCGTCACGGCCGATGAGGGCAATGACAGCGTCAACGGAAGGGGTCTGGGCCTGGCCGGTGAGGACGACGCGCAGGGGCATGGCCAGCTTCGGCATCTTGAGGCCGTGCTTGGCGACGGTCTCCTTGATGAGGGCGTTGATGGCCGGTGCCTCCCAGGCCACGGTCTCGAT
>JBLNBI010000444.1:0-3903 GCA_050259815.1 Actinomycetota bacterium
CCCTTAGCGCATAACAAATATATGGAAAACTCAGAGGAATCAGCAGGAAAGGCGCTGGGGCAGGTAGTGAGGGCGAATGCCGGGATCCGGGCCGTCATCGACATGTCGCGCCGGGTGAGCCTGGTCGCCATCAACGCTGCCCTGGTGGCCAAGCAGGCCGGTACCCAGGCCCGCGGCTTCGGCGTCGTGTCCAGGGAACTACGGGAATTCAGCGCCCGGCTGGAAAGCCAGATGCAGGCACTGGACCAACTGATCGCCCAGTCGGTGATGGGGCTTGCCGAGGCCGCCAAGGAACACCGCCGGGTGCGCCATCTGCGGCAGGCCCAAAGCGGCAGTGCCGCTTGCGCCTCCCTGGATAAGAGCATGATCCGGGTGGATGCCCGCCTGGCCGAGGTTAACTGCGTGAATGCATCCCGTTGGCGGGACCTGGGCCAGCGGCTCCGGCACATCCTGCGCCAATGCGGCACCGGCTCGGCCCTGGCCCGCTCGGCCAAGGTGGAGGCGGTGTACGGCGGGGCATTCGCCGGGGCATTGCGCCAAGTGGCGCAGGAAATCGAGGAATCCGTTGGGGACATCCAGGCGACCTTGGCCCGACTGAACCGGGAAGTGGAGAAGAAGAACTCGTGAAGACAACTCAAACCCTATTCAAGCAGGGCGACCATTCCTGGACGGTGGTAGCCCGGGACCCGGCCCGCCCCAACTTCCTGGTGGATACCAATGAGTACCTCATCATGAAGGGGGAACGGGCGCTGCTGACCGATCCCGGCGGCTCGGAAATCTTCGCGGCGGTCTTCGCCGCCCTTTCCCACGACTGCGACCCCGACCGGCTGGAGGCCATTTTCGCCTCTCACCAGGACCCGGACATCATCTCGTCCCTGGCCCTGTGGCTGGATTTCAAACCCGAGCTGAAGTGCTACGTCAGCTGGCTGTGGTCGGGATTCGTCCCCCACTTCGGGGGCGACGACCAGACCCTGGTCTCCATCCCCGACGAGGGAATGGACATCCGCCTTGGCAGCCTTGTCCTCAAGGCGGTGCCGGCCCATTACCTCCATTCCTCGGGCAACCTCCACCTCTACGATCCCGCCGCCCGCCTTTTCTTCTCCGGTGATGTGGGGGCTGCCCTCCTGCCCGCCGAGTCCGGGCTGTTCGTCACCGATTTCGACACCCATATCCGCCACGCGGAGGGCTTCCACCGCCGCTGGATGGGCTCCAATGAGGCCAAGCGGGACTGGTGCGAGCGGGTCTCCCGGATGGAAATCGACCTCCTCTGCCCCCAGCACGGCGCCATCTACCAGGGGGCTGACGTGATGCGCTTCATCAACTGGTTCGACGAGTTGCAGGTGGGTGTGGGGATACGGCGGGCGTAAGCCGGGCTTTTGACTACCGCCGGCGGTCAGCGGGATTCCAGGAAGGCGCGAATGGCGCCGACCACCTGTTCGGGGGCGCTCACATGGGGAAAATGCCCTTCCGCCATCGATGATGGCCATGTAACTATCCCGGATACGCTGCTTCAGGTACTCGGCGACCTCCATCGGCACGATGCTGTCCCGCCGGGCCTGGAGAATGAGGGTCGGATGCACCACCTGGGGCAGAATGTTCCGGTAATCGGACTGAAGGATGGAACAGAGGACGGTTAGGGTCCGTTCCCGGGGAATCTTCCGCAAGGACTCCACGAACTGCCTGGCAAGCTCAGGCCGGTCGGGATTGGCCATGGTGGCGAACCCGAAGGACTTGGTCCAGTCCTCATAACTTAGCAGCGCGGCGCTGTAGACCTTGTCGATGCCGTCGCCCGTGAGCCCTCCGCAATAGCCATCGTCGTCCTGGTAGCGGGGGGAGGCGCCAATCAACACGAGCCTGGAAAAACGCTCCGGCGCCTTGACGGCGGCCAGCAGGCAGATCATCCCGCCGACCGAGTGCCCTACGGCGATGGCGCCCTTGACGTCCAGGGCCTCAAGCACCTCGACCATGTCCTGGGCATAGCGCTCAAGATTCAGGTACCGGTGTTGGACAAAGTCATCGGGAGACGTGTTGGCCGAGCCCACGTTGTCCATGAGATAGACCTTGTAGTCGCCCAGGAACGGGGTGGCGACATCTTTCCAGACGCCCTGGTCGGTGCCGAAGCCATGCACGAAGATCATGGTTTGGTCGGACGACAGATTGCCGACGACATTCACATTGTTGCGGATCAGCGGGTTGGGGGTGGCCATCGCTTCCTTTGTGGGGAGTCTTCAGGTATCCGGTGAGGATTGTAGGGGGCGCAGCGGAATGCGGTCATACATACGTCACATACCCTATGTCATCGGATTGGCCGGAAAGTTCGCGGGGCTAGTCGGCCATCGGAAGCCAAAAAA
This sequence comes from Actinomycetota bacterium, assembly GCA_050259815.1. Taxonomy (GTDB): domain Bacteria; phylum Pseudomonadota; class Gammaproteobacteria; order Burkholderiales; family Rhodocyclaceae; genus JAGTRP01. Next base: position 2,352 of record JBLNBI010000444.1, read on the forward strand.
ATGCCCCGATCACCAGACCGGGGCAAAAACCGAGGAAAGTTCCAAGGAGAGAGGAGAACTACGCGTCTAGTCCTCGGTTTACGCGTATGTGGGCGCAAAGGCCGCGTCAGGCGTGGCGGCGGGGCCGTTGGGGCCCCAGTAGGGCGACAGCTTGCGCAACTGGGCGATGATGCCCGGGACGGCTTCGATGACCCGGTCGACTTCGGCCTCCGTGTTGTAGCGGGATAGGGAAAAACGGATGGTGCCGTGGGCGGCGGTGTAGGGAATGCCCATGGCCCGCATGACGTGGGACGGCTCCAGGGAGCCGGAGGTGCAGGCGGAGCCCGAACTGCCCGCAATCCCCAGCTTGTTCAGGAGCAGCAGGATGGCCTCGCCCTCGATGTACTCGAAGGCGATATTGCTGGTGTTGGGCAGGCGGTTGGCCACATCCCCGGTGGGGAAGCAGTGGGTGACCTGGCTGAGGATGCCGGCTTCCAGCTTGTCCCGCAGGCGCTTCACTTCCGTCTGCTCCAGCTGCATGTGTTCCAGGGCCAGTTCGCAGGCCTTGCCCAGGCCGACGATGGCGGCGGAGTTCTCGGTGCCGGCCCGGCGGCCCCGTTCCTGGTGTCCTCCGCGGAGCAGCGGCCGGAAGCGGCAGCCCCGGCGCAGGTAGAGGACGCCGATACCCTTGGGAGCATGGAGCTTGTGGCCCGACAGGGAAAGCATGTCGATCTTGGTGCTCTTCAGGTCGATGGGCACCTTGCCCACCGCCTGGACCGCGTCGGTGTGGAACATGATGCCCTTGGCGGCAGCCAGCTCGGCCATCTCCTCAACGGGAAAGAGGGTGCCGGTCTCGTTGTTGGCCCACATCACCGAGACAATGGCCACCCGGTCGTTCAACAGGGACTTGTACTCGTCCAGGTCCAACCGCCCCTTCTTGTCCACCTTGAGCTTGTGGACGATGTAGCCCTCCTTCTCCAGCCATTCGCACAGGGTCAGGATGGCCGGGTGCTCGACCACGGTGGTGATGACCGTGTTGCGCTCCGGCTGGGCCTTGAGGGCGGAGAGGATGGCGGTGGAGTCGGACTCGGTGCCGCAGGAGGTGAAGATGATTTCCGAGTCGTGCTCGGCCCCCAGGAGGGCCTGCACCTGGCTGCGGGCGTTCTTCAGCGCCTTGCCCACTTCGCTGCCGAAGGCGTGGATGGACGAGGGATTGCCGAAATGCTCCGTGAAGAAGGGGAGCATGGCCTCCACCACGGCGGGATCGACCCGGGTAGTGGCGTTGTTGTCCAGATAGATGGGTTCCATGGCGCTTCCTTGTTTAACTCAGGCTTCCACCGGCATGTGGCTGGCGGGCAGGACCTGCACCAGCTCGCCCAGGGCCTCGATCATCTTCTGCTGGATGCCGCCCAGGGTGGCCGCTTCCATCATGCAGCCGGAGCAGGCGCCCTTGAGGTACACGTAGATCTTCTTGCCCTGGACGTCGGCCAGTTCCACGTCGCCGGCGTCCCGCTGGAGCATGGGGCGCACCGATTCGAGGACTTCCTCGATCTTCTTGATCTTTTGCACCAGC
>JBLNBI010000445.1:0-4534 GCA_050259815.1 Actinomycetota bacterium
AAGTCCAGCCGATACTCGGCGGCCCGGATGGCCTGGCCCAGGCTGGCGGCACGCTGCATGACCAATTCGTCCGGCTGGAGCTCCCGGCCATCGGCGTCGAACACTTTGTAATCCACCGCCCGCTCCGGCATGGCGGCGCTGTAGGAAACATTGTCCCCGCAGTGGCTGGAAAAAATGCGGTTGCCGGCCGGGTTGCAGCGGATCATCCGGCATTGGGCGTCATCGCAAATGAGGACTGCCGCCGGAATGGCATCCAGCACCGCCTGCAATTCCTCGGTGCGCTCCGCCAGGGCTTCCTCCCGCTGCTTCCGGTGGGTGATATCGATATTCACGCCCCGCACGACCATGGATTGGCCGTTTCCCGTTTCGCCGACAATCCGCCCTCGCCCCAAGATCCAGTGAATGCTCCTGTCGGGCCAGACAACCCGGTACTCGACGCTGTAATCCTCATGTTGATCGACGGAGCGACGCTCGGCCGCCAGTACCGCCGGACGGTCATCGGGATGCACGACCGCCATGAAGCGCTCGTAGGTAATCGGTTCCCCCAGGGGGATCGAGAACAGCTGGTACTGCCGCTCTGACCATTCGACCTTCCCGGTTCCCGTATCCCAGTTCCATATCCCGATGCAACCCGCCTGCAGGGCAAGATCCAAGTCCGCCTTGCTCCGGCGCAGCACCTCGTCCCGGCGTTTGCGTTCGGTGATGTCGATGGAGATGCCCCGCATCCCGATGGACTTGCCGCCGACTTCGTCATCGAGCTTACGGCCGATGCACAGCAGCCAGCGGACGTCGCCATCCGGCCAGACGAAGCGCTTCTCGCACTGATATTCCCCTCCCTCCTCGAAGGCCCGGCGCAGTTCAGGCTCCAAATCCGGGCGGTCATCCGGGTGGACGGCGGAGAAAATCCGTTCAATGTCCAGGGGCTCGTCCAGGGGAAGGCCGAAGAGCTGCCGGCAGCGGGCGGAGGCCTCCACCTGTCCGGTCTGCAGGTCGCAATGCCAGGTGCCGATGCCGGCTCCGCGGATGGCCAGCTCCAGGACTTCCTTGCTGCGGTGCAAAGCCTCCTGCGCCTGCATCCGATCGGTGACGTCCCGCAGGAATACGGTCATGGAGCGACGGTCGCCCACCTGCACCTTTGCAATGGAGGCTTCGATCGGGAACTCCTCGCCATCTGCCCGCAGCCCGAAGAAGAACCCGGCCTGTCCCATGGTCCGCGCGGTGGTCCCGCCATTGGCGAAGGCCGTGACATGCTTCTGATGGGATACCCGGAAGCGTTCCGGAATAAACCGCTCCAGGGGCGAACCGATGGCATCCTCGGGCCGGCAGTGGAAAATCCGGGCAGCCGATGGATTGAAGCGGACGATACGCTGGTTCGAATCCACCGTGACTACCGCGTCGATGGCCGAATTGAGGAGCTGCTCGAGTTCTTCGCGACCTTCCCTGATTCCCTGCTCGGCCATCCGGCTGGCGGTGATATCCATGACGATGCCCGTCGCCGCCAGGGGGAATCGGGATTCCCTTTCTCCGGCGAAAAAGGTCTGCCCCTTGGACCTGACCCACCGGATGTCGCCATCGGGGCGCACGATACGATGTTCATCCTCGAACCTGCCGGAGCCTGCCGGATCCAGGGAGGCAAGCAGCTTGTCGAAGAATGCCTGGCGGTCGTCGGGATGGATCAGGGACTCCGCCTCCTCGGTGGACAGGGGCATGCTATCCACGGACAGACCCGCAATCGCCTTCAGTTCCGCCGACCACAGGCTGTCGCCGGTGGCGCAATCCAGATAATAGGTGCCAAACCCGGCCGCCTGCGCCGCGAAGCGCAACCGGGCATCCCGGCTCTCGAAGGGGAGCAGGTTCCTTCGGCGGTCGCTGGCTCTTCTTTCGTAGCCGCCCCGCCTCTCGGGAGAAAACGTTGAGCCTGCGGGAGCGTTGCTCTTCCCGTAGCCCCGGGAAACGACTTGTCGCAGAGTGGCAGACATGCGAACTCCTCCCCCATAGGCGCCTCCCCGTGGCTCAAGTGGGATTTAGCCGATGGCAAATCCCGGCGAGCCACGGTGGGGCAACATATCGACTGCGAATGATATGTTTGTGACTGGAAAGTCGGCACCGAGTTTAGCCGTCGGGCACCATCTTCTCCGCTAGCCCCCCATGCCCCTCCCCAATCACTCGGCCGGGGAAGAGCCGCTGCTCAAATCGTGGCCATATCGATCACGAACCGGTATTTCACGTCGCTCTTCAGCATCCGCTCATAGGCCGTATTGATGTAGTCCATGGGGATCACTTCGATATCCGACAGGAGGCCATGCTGGGCGCAGAAATCGAGCATCTCCTGGGTCTCCCGGATGCCGCCGATGAGGGAACCCGCCAGGCTGCGGCGCTTGAAGATGAGGTTGAAGACCTCCGAGGCCGGATGGGGGTCCGCCGGGGCCCCGACCAGGGTCATGGTCCCGTCCCGCTTGAGGAGCTGCAGGTAGGGATCGAGCTGGTGCGGCGCGGCAACGGTATTGAGGATGAAATCCAGGGTGCCGGACCGGGCGGCCATCTGGTCCGGGTCGGTGGAGACGCAAACCTCATCCGCGCCAAGGCGCTTTCCGTCCTCGATCTTCTTGGGTGAAGTGGTAAAGAGCACCACATGGGCCCCCAGGGCGTGGGCGATCTTCACCCCCATGTGCCCGAGCCCGCCCAGGCCGACGATCCCGACCTTCATGCCCGACCCCACCTTCCAGTGGCGCAGCGGCGAATAGGTGGTGATGCCCGCACACAGCAGGGGCGCCACGGCAGCCAGATCCTTCAGATCGTGCTTGATGTGCAGGACGAAGGATTCCTTGACCACGATGGTCTGGGAATAGCCCCCATAGGTGTTCTCGCCCCCGAATACGGGGCCGTTGTAGGTGCCGGTGAAGCCGTTTTCGCAATACTGCTCCTCGCCTTCCTCGCAGGAGGCGCAATGCCCGCAGCTATCGACCATGCAGCCGACGCCGGCCAGGTCGCCGACCTTGAAATTCTTCACCTTGTCCCCCACGGCGACCACCCGGCCGACGATCTCGTGGCCCGGCACCGAGGGATACAGGGTGCTCTTCCATTCGTTCCGGGCGGTATGCAGGTCGGAATGGCAGACGCCGCAATAGAGGATTTCGATCTGCACATCCTCGGCGCCGGGGGTACGGCGCTCGATTTCGAAGGGGGCCAGGGCACTGCGTGCATCCTGGGCGGCATAGGCTTTGGCTTTGATCATGGGTTGCTCCCGTTGAAGTGTTTCAGCACAGGTTATTTCAGGTTTTTGCCGAAGAAATCGGAAATGCGGTCAAACGGAATCTTGTCCAGCCGATCGTACAGATCGACATGATTGGAGTTCTTGACGATCAGGAGTTCCTTCGGCTGCGCAGGGAGCTCGTAGACATCTCGGCTGAATCGCCCCGACTTGAAAACCGCCCGAAAACCGTGGAACATGCCGCCCCTTTCGCCGATCCGCCGCCCGGGTGTAACCCGGGCAATAGCCCGGATCGCGCCACCCACTGACTTCCCGGCGGAGCGACCATGGCCTTCAAAGAAACCCAACCTCAACTCCAGTTCATCGACGTCACCCTGATCGAGCCGGACCCGGCCCATCCCCGGCAGAATATCGACGAGAACGCCCTCAAGGGCCTGGCCAATTCCATCAAGAAGAAGGGGATCATCCATCCGATCCTGGTCCAGCCGGCCAACGCCGCCGGGCGCCACACCATCATCGTGGGCGAGCGCCGCTGGCGGGCCGCCGTCCTGGCCGGCGAGAAGACCGTGCCGGCCCTGATCCGCCCCTGCGATGCCGACGAAGCCCTGGAACTGCGGGTTTTCGAGAACCTGGGCCTGGGCCTGCGGGCGCCCCTGGAACCCCGGGAAATGGCCAACGCCATCCAGGCCATCGCCGACCGCTTCGAGACCCGGGAGTCGGCCGCCGACCATTTCGGCCGCAGCCCTACCTGGCTCAACCAGGCCACCGCCGCCGCCAACCTTTCCCCGAAGGTCGAGGCCCTGCTGGAAGCCGGCAAGATTTCCAGCACCGGGGCCGCCGTCCAGCTGGAAAAGCTCGCCCAGAAGAACGAAGCCAAGGCCGAATACCTGATCGACCGCATCGAGCAGTTGCCGGAAGGGGAAAAACTCGCCAAGAAGGACGTGGACAACGCCCTCTCCGAGGAAGGCGGCCGGCGGAAGAAGAAGGACGAATCCCCCGCCGAAGAGTCCCCGGCCCCCGCTCCCGCCCAAGTGCCTGCGCCTGTGGCGAGTGCCTCCGCCCCCGTGGAGGACGCGACCGCCGACATCCCGCCCTGGGAAGACCTGCCGGTCGAACCCCGCCGCCCAGCCCCCTCCCAGTCCCCGTCCGCCGAGCGCCGCATCAATCCCGGCAAGGTCCGCAAGGTCGCGGAAATCCTGGGCCTCAGCGACGGCGATGAAGAGGAAGTTCTCGCCCGGCTGATCGACGAGTTTTTGGCCCTGAAGGGCTGACCGGGGTTATTCCGCCGGCGTGAGGGGGATGGGCCGGCTCTCCCCGTGCTTG
>JBLNBI010000446.1:0-4259 GCA_050259815.1 Actinomycetota bacterium
GCCCGCGTCGAGGTGGTGGAAATGCTGGACGCGCTCATGCAGGGCCCCGACCGGGACGCCGTCAAGGTGTGGGAAAAACAGAACCTGCACCGTTTCGACAAAGTCATGCTGAAGACCAAGACCGTGGCGGTGGATGCCAAGGACGATAGCCTGTGGGTCAAGTTCGAAGGCGAGAACGCCCCGACCGAACCCCAGCGCTACGACATGATCCTGCAATCCGCCGGCCGTAGCCCCAACGGCAAGAAGATCGGCGCCGAGAAGGCGGGCGTGGCGGTCAATGAGCGGGGCTTCATCCCGGTGGATGCCCAGATGCGCACCAACGTGCCCCACATCTTCGCCATCGGCGACGTGGTGGGCAACCCGATGCTGGCCCACAAGGCGGTCCATGAGGCCCACGTGGCGGCGGAAGTGGCTGCCGGCCACAAGGCCGCCTTCGATGCCCAGGTCATTCCGGGCGTGGCCTACACCCATCCGGAAGTGGCCTGGGTCGGCTACACCGAGGAACAGGCCAAGAAGGAAGGCCGCAAGGTCGAGACTTCCAAGTTCCCCTGGGCGGCCTCCGGCCGGGCCATCGCCAACGGCGCCGACTACGGCTTCACCAAGCTGATCTTCGATGCCGAAAGCCACCGGGTCATCGGCGGCGCCATCGTCGGCCCCTCGGCCGGCGACATGATCGGCGAAGTGGCCCTGGCCATCGAGATGGGCTGCGATGCGGTGGATATCGGCAAGACCATCCACCCCCACCCGACCCTGGGCGAGACCATCGGCATGGCGGCGGAAGTGGCCCACGGCACCTGTACCGACGTGCCCCCGGCCCGCAAGAAGTAACGACTCCTTTTCTACCCTGCGCCTTACTTGGCGTTTTATCGGGCGACGGCGATGCCGTCGCCCTTTTTTTGCGGCACTGACGGCGCAAACCCCCATATATAATCCGCCCCATTGTCATGGTCTTTTGAGCGGATATGCCGACCCCTTTCCACCGTGAGGCGGGCAGTTTCATCTCTGCCCTGCGGGGAAGAGGGAGAGTCGCTCCGTCCACCTTCCTGCGGTGGCTGGTCACGGGCAACCTGCTCATCCTCCTGGCGCTCCTCGCCCTGGCCGGGTTGATATTGAGCCAGGATCGGGAGGCCCATCGTCAACGGGCGATCCTCGCCACCCGCAACCTGGGTCAGGTGCTGGACCAGAACATCGCCGCCCTGATCGCCAAGACCGACGTCGCTCTCCAGTCCATCGGCCACGAAGTGGACCGGCAGAATGCCCGGGGCGGCATCGACGAGGGTGCCCTGGAAGAGTTCATCGCCAGCCAGCAGTCCCTGTTGCCGGAACTGTCCTTTCTGCGTATCGCCGATGCCCAGGGACAAATCCGTTATGGCCGCCGGGCGCTCCCCGCCCATCGCAGCAATGTCGCCGACCGCAATTTCTATGTCCAGGCCCGCGAGAACGCCGCCCCGGGCCTCATCATCGAGGGCCCGGTCCGGCTTCTCACCACCCGGCGCTGGATCGTCTTCGTCGGCAGGCGCCTCAACCGGCCGGACGGCAGCTTCCTGGGGGTGATCTACGCCGCCATCGACAACGACCATTTCCAGCAGCTCTTTTCCCGGATGGACCTGGGCCCAGGCTCGGCCATCGCCCTGCGGACCGCCGACCTGTGTCTCATCGCCCATCACCCGTTATCGCCGGAAGGAAACGCCGCCATCGGCACCGATGCCGTTCCGGCCGCCTTCAAGGCGGCCCTCGCCGACGACCCGAAGGAAGGCCACTACGTCACCCTGGGCCCGCTCGATGGCGTGGAGCGGGAAGTCAGCTACTTCCGCATCGGGGACTACCCCTTCTACATCCTCGTCGCCCTGGCCACCGAGAACTATCTTGCCCCGTGGCGGGCAGAAGTCATCCGGGTCTCCGCCCTGGCCGCCCTGGTCGTCCTGGTGGTGGCCCTGTCCTCCTGGATGGCCCATGTCCTGTGGCGGCGCCAGTGGGTGGCGTCCGAATCCCTGCGGGCCAGCGAGGAGCGCATCCGGCTCATGGTGGAGAGCATCCGGGATTACGCCGTGTTCATGCTCGACGCCGAAGGCAAGGTCGCCACCTGGAACGAGGGCGCCGCCCGGCTGACGGGCTACGGCGCCGAGGATATCATCGGGCAACCCCTGTCCATCCTCTACCCCGCCGCCATGACCGGCGAGGGAAGCGCCACCACCCTTCCCCTGGGCGGCCCCCAGGAGAGCGTCACCAGCGAGAACTGGCGGCTCAGGAAGAGCGGCGCCCTGTTCATGGCCAACACCGTCATCACCGCCGTGCGGGACCACGGGGGAATGCTGCGGGGCTACACCGTCATCCTGCGGGACATCTCCGAGCAGCGCCTGGCGGAGCAGGCCGCCAAGAAGGCCAACGCCCTGCTGCTGGAGGCGGTGGAGAGCATCGCCGTCGGCTTCGCCATCTACGACCCGGACGACCGCCTGGTGATCTGCAACCAGGCCTACCGCAACATGTACCGGGTGGGCAGCGACCTGATCGTCCCCGGGGTGAAGTTCGAGGATCAGGTCCGTTTCGGGGCCCATCGGGGCCTTTACCCCGACGCTGCGGAAAACCCGGATGCCTGGGCGCGGGGACGGGTGCAACGGCATCGCTCCGCCAACGGCACTCCCCACGAGCAGGAACTGTCGGACGGCCGCCACCTGCTGGTGGTGGAATACCGCACCCCGAGCGGCCATATCGTCGGCAACCACCTGGATATCAGCGAACTCCATCGCCATCAGCACCACCTGGAGCAACTGGTGGAAGCCCGCACATCGGAGCTGAAGGCCTCGGTGGCCCAGTTCCGCATCCTGGTGGAACAGGCGCCCACCGCCATGGCCATGCTGGACCGGGAACTGCGCTACCTCACGGTCAGCCGCCGCTGGATCAAGGAACACGGCAAGGGCCTCGGCAACCTGATCGGCCGCCCCATCTACGAGGCCCACCCGGACATCCCGGAGCGCTGGAGGGAAACCTACCGGGCCGCCATGTCCGGCGCCACCCTGAAGAACGACGAGGATTTGTGGATCCGCGCCGACGGCACCCGGCAATGGCTGCGCTGGGCCATGTACCCCTGGACCGACGAGAAGGGGGACATCGGCGGCATCATCGTCTTCAACGAGGACATCACCGAGGCCAAGCAGGCCCGGGAAAAGCTCTTGGAGAGCGAGACCCGCTTCCGTTCAGCCTTCGAGCAGGCGGCGGTGGGCTTGGCCCACGTTTCCCTGGATGGCCACCTGCTGAGGGTGAACGAAAAGCTGTGCGATATCGTCGGTTACCGCCGTGACGACTTGAAGAACGTGGATTTCCGCGACCTTTCCCACCCGACCGACGTGGACAACAGCCAGGAAGCGGCCGGACAACTCCTTTTGCGGGACCACGCCATTCCCAGCTATGCCCAGGAGCGGCGCTTCCGGCGCAAGGACGGCTCCCTGGTATGGGTCAATGTCACCCTGTCCCTGGTCCGCGGCCCCGCCGGGCAGGCCGACCACCTGATGGCCGTGGTGGAGGACATCCAGCGCCGCAAGGAGGCGGAATCAGCCCTGGCGGCAGAACGGGAGGCCCGGCACCAGATCCTGGAGAGCCAGGTGGCCGAGCGCACCGCCGAACTGGTGGCCGCCAACCGGGAACTCCAGGGCTTCACCTACGCCGCCTCCCACGACCTCAAGTCCCCCCTGGGGCGCATCAACAGCTTCAGCACCCTGCTGGAGATGAAGTACCGGGACAAGCTGGAGGGGGACGGTCTCCTCTTCCTGGACTTCATCCGCAAGAACGCCCTGCGCATGAATGCCCTGATCGAGGATCTCCTGGCCCACGCCCAGATCGAGCAGAAAATCCTCGACCTGCAGCCCATGGACCTGTCCGAGGCCGTGCGCACGGCCCTCCGGGAGCGGGAGGGGGAGATTCAGCAGGGTGGCGTGCAGGTCCGCCTGAAGCTGCCGAGCATTGCCGTACGTGCCAATCCCCACGGCTTCGCCCAGGTCCTCGGAAATCTGCTGGAAAATGCCCTTAAGTATTCGAGCCAGGCCCAGCCCCCGGTGATCGAGATCGGCGCCGAGGAGAAGGACGGCCGTTGCCGCCTGTGGATTCGGGACAACGGCGTCGGCTTCGACATGATCTACCACGACCGGATTTTCGAAATCTTCCGGCGCCTGCATACCTACGAGGAATTCCCGGGCAGCGGCGTCGGCCTTGCCCTGGTGCGGAAGGCCATGGAGCGCATGGGCGGCCGGGTGTGGGCGGAAAGC
>JBLNBI010000447.1:0-2812 GCA_050259815.1 Actinomycetota bacterium
TGGGCTTCGCCTCCGCCGCCGCCTATATCCTCTTCTTCATGGTCCTTGCGGTCACCATCTTCCAGTTCTGGTACGCGAAAAAGCGCGTCCACTACAGCTAAGGAGGGGACGCCATGCAAACTTCATCGACTGCCCAGTCCCCGCTTCTCAAGTGGACGAAGTTGATTCTCTCCCACCTGACCCTGGTCTTCGTCGGCGCCTTCACGCTGCTGCCCCTGTTCTGGATGGTCTCGACGTCACTGAAGACGTACGCCGAAACCCTCGCCTACCCGCCCAAGTGGATTCCCAGCATTCCGCAGTGGGCCAACTACATCGAGGCCTGGCACTCTCAGGACTTTTTCGCCCGCTATTTCTATAACAGCTTCTATATCACCATTGTCACGATGGTGACCGAGGTAATCCTCTGTGTACTGGCCGCATATGCCTTCTCCCGGATGAACTTCCTCGGCAAGAGCCTGCTGTTCGCCCTCTTCCTCAGCACGATGATGATCCCCGGCGAAGTGCTGCTGGTGCCGAACTTTATCACGATCACCAAGCTGCACTGGTACAACACCTACGCCTCGCTGATCGTGCCGTTCACCGTATCGGTCTTCGCGATTTTTTTGCTGCGACAGCACTTCCTGACGATCCCGTTTGAACTGCAAGAAGCGGCATATCTCGACGGAGCCGGACACTTCCGCTTCCTGTTCCAGGTGATGATCCCGCTCTCCCGTCCGCCGATCGCCACCGTCGCCCTGCTGAAGTTCGTCAGCTCGTGGAACGCCTTCCTCTGGCCGCTGCTGGTCACCAGCGACGCCAAGATGCGCACGGTCCCCATCGGCCTGACTTCGCTCATGCAGGACGAAGGCCTGAAGTACCACATCTGGATGGCCGCCGCCACCCTCGCCCTGATTCCCGTACTCGTCGTTTTCCTGGCAGCGCAAAAGCAGTTCCTCGAAAGCGTCGCCAAGAGCGGCCTGAAGGGGTAGTTCCCTCCGGTTGTCCAATCTTGTCGGAGCCGCACGATGTCGCGCAGTTCGCGGGTCGAAAACTGCGATAACTGGTTCTTGCGCGCTCCGTAACAAGATGGCAATATAGAACACGTCCGGTTTATGTCTACAGAGGCATCACACAGGAGGAGACGAAGACATGCTCAGCATCCGCAAGGGCCTCGCCTTCGCGCTTGCCGCGTCCATGCTCATCGTAGCTGGTTGCGGCGGCACCAAGACCGAGGAGAAGAAGACCGATACCCCGGCAGCCCCGAAGGAAGCGGTCAAGATCGAGTTCTGGCATGGCATGGCTGACGACTCGGCCCACGGCAAGATGACCAAGCAACTCGTCGACGAGTTCAACGCTTCCCACAAGGACACCGTGCAGGTGACCTCCTCCTACCAGGGCAGCTACGCTGACCTCGAGAAGAAGGTCACTTCGGCCCTGCAGGCCGGCACCGCCCCGGCCGTGGTCCAGAACACCGACACCATGCTCTCCAGCCTCGTGCAGGGCAAGGCGGTCATTCCCCTCGACGGCATGATTAAGGACCAGTCGGACATTCCCGCCGGCCTGCTCGCCGCTCAGACCATCGACGGCAAGCTCTACGCCGTGCCTTACAACAAGTCCGCCATCGTCCTGATCTACAACAAGAACCTCGTCAAGAACCCGCCCAAGAACTGGGACGAGTTCAAGAAGGTCGCCAAGGAAGTCACCGTGAAGGACAAGGTCTACGGCACCGCCTTCAACGCTGACGTCTACTACTTCGGCACCCACTTCGGCCAGACCGGCGGCCAGTGGATCACCAAGGACGGCAAGGCCGGCTTCAACGGTCCGGAAGGCCAGCAGGCCCTCCAGTTGATCGTCGACATGGCCAAGGAAGGCACCGCCATCCAGCTGAAGCCGAAGGAATACCAGTCCGACTACTTCAACCAGGGCCGGGCTGCCATGATCGCCACCACCTCCGCCTCCTTCGCGTACATGAAGCCCGTCAACGGCGATCCCTGGGGCGTCGCTCCTCTGTACGCCGGCCCCAAGGGTGAGGCTGTGCCCCTGTCCGGCGCCAACCTCTCCATCACCGCCGGCCTGAAGAAGGATCAGCAGGAAGCTGCCGTCACCTTCATCAACTGGATGATCGCCAAGGAGCAGACCCTGAAGTGGGCCATGGGCAAGACCGGCTACGGCCCCGTCCGGAAGTCCGCCATCGAGTCCACCGAGTGGAAGAACTTCGTCAAGGATAACCCCGAGTACGGCGTCCTCGGCGATGCTCTGACCAAGGGTGTGGTCCAGCCCAGCAACACGCAGTGGGCCAACGTGCAGAAGGAAATCACCACCGCGGTTGAAACGGCTCTGCTTGGTAAGGCTAGCGTGAAGGATGCCCTTGACGCCGCTGCCACCAAGGCCAACGATCTGCTCTCCAAGAAGTAGGTCAGTCTTACGAACAAGGGCCGCACGCCCTGCGCGTGCGGCCTTTTCCTTTCAGAGAAAAACGGAGGCCATTGCATGACAACCAGTCCGACCATCAGCTTTTATAACGGCATCGGGACCATTGGGGGGACGAAGATCGCCGTCGCCGAAGGCGGCTACCGGGTGATCTTCGACTTCGGGCTCACCTTTGCCCCCGGCGGCGACTTCTGGGGCGGCAAGGTTCACCCGCGGGATGGGGCAGCCCGCCTCCGTGACCTGGTTGCATTGGGATACACGCCCGCCCTCGACGGCGTCTACCGGTCGCCGGGCGCCGAGTCGCTGGGGCTGAATCCCCGCGGCGTCGGGAACACCCACCGGTTAAAAAGCCAACTCCACCACGATAACAAGGCGCTGGTGGAAATCCAGGCCGATTACCTGC
>JBLNBI010000448.1:0-3286 GCA_050259815.1 Actinomycetota bacterium
GGCGGGGTGTAGCAGGACACCCGGCAGCTCAGGCCTTCGACCCGCTGGCCGTCCTTGAACTGGATGGTGGAGCAGCAGATGAGATCGCCGGACGAGGAGAGGTTGGCCACCTGGTCACGGACCCGGGGCAGGGGAATCCTGAGGGCCTCGGCGATTTCCACGTCCATGTGGGGGCCGTTGGTTTTCAGGAAGTCCAGGATGCTGGCGTCGTTGGTCTTTGCCATGGAGATATCCTCCGATTTCACAAAAGGCAAAACCCGGACCATGGTCCGGGTTCGGTTTATCCCCTGGGTTCAGGGGAGGGGCGGCGTAGGCCTTAGGCGGCTTGGGCCATCAGCTTGTTGGCCGCGGCATTGGCGGAAGCCACGGTGGTTTCGATGGTGGCCTTGGCCTGCTTGGCGGACTGGGACAAGGTCTCGAAGGCGGTGTCAGCGTGGGTCAGGGCGGACTTGACGGCGGCGACGATGGCTTCAGAACCGGCAGGAGCGTGCTTCAGGGACTGCTCGATGGCGGAAGAGACGTTCTGCTTCAGGTCGGCGGTATGGCCTTCGACGATCTGGGAGATGCCCTGGGCGGACTCGCTGAAAATCTCGTAGACGCTGCGGGAGTAGGCCACGGACTTGGCGATGGCCGGCTTGGCGATGGCGCGCTGGACGGCGACCAGTTCCTGGACATCCTTGACGGCGAGCAGGGCGCCAAAGCTGTTGGTGGCGTCGGCGATCAGTTCGCGGGCGGTGTTCAGGTTCAGGGCAGCCAGGCGCTCGGCGTTGGCCAGGGAGGCGTTGGCGATGGTCAGCAGGGAATCAATGGCGGCCTTGTTGGCGGCGGCGAATTGTTCGGTCTTGATCATTGTGAATCTCCTTGTTGGCCCGTTCGATGAGCTGGCTGCAGTTTGGAATTGGGGAAGTGCTATTGCTGCACTGCACAATCGACACTATACAGATTTTTTGCCTCATGTCGAGCATTAGTTGTTGCGGCGCAACAACCTCATGCCCCGTAGGGGCTTCGGCAAGGCCCGAAAAACGGCCGCGGAACGGACTTCCGGGCCCCCGGTCTATACCGTGGTTCGCGCATCCGCCAGACGAAGGAGACCGCCCTGGACTTCGGCTACCCCCGACCGCAGCTACAGCGCCCCGAGTGGATATCCCTCAACGGTCCCTGGCGCTTCGCCTACGACGATGAACGCCGCTACACCAAGCCGGCGGACATTTCCTCCTGGCCCCTGACCATCACCGTCCCCTATCCGCCGGAATGCGCCCGGAGCGGCATCGGCGACCCGGGCTTCCACGCCGTCTGCTGGTACCAGCGGGATTTCGACCTCATTCCCGGCGATGACCGGGTGATCCTGCGCTTCGGGGCCGTGGACTATGCCGCCAAGGTCTGGGTGAACGGCCTCCTGGCGGTGGCCCACGAGGGCGGCCATACGCCCTTCGCCGCCGACATCACTGACGCCCTCAACCCTTCCGGCAAGCAGACCATTACCGTCCAGGTGGTGGACGACCCCCACGAACTGATCAAGCCCCGGGGCAAGCAGGACTGGCAACTGGAGCCCCATTCCCTCTGGTATCCCCGCACCACCGGCATCTGGCAGACGGTGTGGATCGAGCGGGTGGCCCGCACCTACGTGGGCAAGATCCGCTGGACGCCCCACGTGGAGGGCTTCGCCATCGGCTTCGAGGCCCGGGTGGTGGGCGATCCGGCGGATGAGCTCATGATCGACGTGACGCTGCGCCACGGCGCCAGGGTGCTGGCCAGCGATTCCTACGGGGTCATCGACGGTGAGGTGGATCGGGTCATCTACCTGTCCGACCCGGGCATCGACGACTTCCGCAACGAAATCCTGTGGAGCCCGGAACGGCCCACCCTGCTCGATGCCACCATCCGCCTGCGCAGCGGTTCCCAGGTTCTGGACGAGTTCAATTCCTACACGGCGCTACGCTCCGTGCGGCTCCTGCGGGACCGCTTCATGCTGAACGGCCGCCCCTACAAGCTGCGCATGGTCCTGGACCAGGGCTACTGGCCCGACACCCACCTGGCCCCGCCCGACGACGGGGCTTTGAAGCGGGACGTGGAACTGGCCAAGGCCATGGGCTTCAACGGGGTGCGCAAGCACCAGAAGATCGAGGACCCCCGCTATCTCTACTGGGCCGACAGGCTGGGCCTCCTGGTGTGGGAGGAAATGCCCTCCGCCTATCGCTTCACCCGCACCGCCATCAAGCGCACCATCAAGGAGTGGACCGAGGCCATCGAGCGGGACTACAGCCACCCCTGCATCATCGTCTGGGTGCCCTTCAACGAGTCCTGGGGGGTGCCCGAGCTGACGGCGGTCCATGAGCACCGCACTGCAGTGGAGGCCCTCTACTACCTGACCAAGACCCTGGACCAGACCCGGCCGGTGATCGGCAACGACGGCTGGGAGTCGAGCGCCACCGACATCATCGGCATCCACGACTACGATCCCACCCCCGAGCACATGCACCAGCACTACGGCGGCGAGATCAAGCCGGACGAACTCTTCGACCGGCGCCGCCCCGGCGGCCGGGTGCTCACCCTGGACGGCTATCCCCACCGGGGCCAGCCCATCATCCTCACCGAATTCGGCGGCATCGCCTTCGTGAGCCCGGAGCG
The DNA here is from genome assembly GCA_050259815.1 of Actinomycetota bacterium. Lineage (GTDB taxonomy): Bacteria > Pseudomonadota > Gammaproteobacteria > Burkholderiales > Rhodocyclaceae > JAGTRP01. Next base: position 2,629 of record JBLNBI010000448.1, read on the forward strand.
GAAGACCGGCCAGGAGGTGTGGGGATACACCACCGCCAAGGACGCCGGCGAGTTCGGGCACCTGTATTCGGAACTGCTCCACGCCGTCATCCACACCGCCCTGTTCAGCGGCTTCTGCTACACCCAGTTTTCCGACACCTTCCAGGAGGCCAACGGCCTGCTCTACGCCGACCGCACTCCCAAGATTCCCCTGGAGCAGATCGCCGCCGCCACCACGGTTTCCCCGACCCATATCCCTGGAGTCGTCTGATGCATACCCTAAGCCTCACCAAGCCGGACGGCCGCCAGCTCACCCTCTATTCCCGCCAGCCCCTGGACCCGGGGCTGACGGCGCCCAGCCCCTTCCCGACGCCATTGAACGCCTCGCCCCACCTGCGCTGGCATCCCCTGCGGGGGGAGTGGGTGACCTACGCCGCCTACCGCCAGAACCGCACCTTCCTGCCGCCGCCGGAATACAACCCGCTCGCAGTCTGTGTCGATCCCGCCAATCCGACCGAGCTGCCGGCCGGCGACTATGCGATCGCGGTGTTTGAAAACCGCTTCCCGTCGCTATCGCCCGAAGCCCATGACCCGCCTTCGGCGCTGGTGGACACCGCGCCCGGCAACGGCCTGTGCGAGGTGGTGGTGTTCACCACCGACCCCAAGGCCTCGCTGGGCG
>JBLNBI010000449.1:0-6668 GCA_050259815.1 Actinomycetota bacterium
GGAGTTCATTATGAAAACAACGAGCCGCATTCTCCTGGCCTTCGCCTTGGTAGGCCAGCTGATGGCCAGCAGCATGCCCGGATTCGCAGCCGATGGCGGTCTCCCGACCCTGCGCGGCGCCCCCATCGACGCGGCGGAGACGGAATCCACCGATCCCTTCCGCACCGGCAAGGACCAGCCGCCGATTCCCCGGGACTACGTCCAGCAGCCGCCCCTGATCCCCCACAAGGTGGATGGCTACAACGTCACCAAGAATTTCAACAAGTGCATGGATTGCCATGCCTGGAACCGCTACAAGGAGACGGGCGCCACCAAGGTTTCCCTCACCCACTTCAAGACCCGGGACGGCCAGGAGCTTTCCAACATTTCCCCGCGCCGCTACTTCTGCCAGACCTGCCACGTCGCCCAGGTGGACGCCAAGCCGCTGGTGGCCAACACCTTCCAACGGGCCAAGGGCCTGCAATAAGGGAGCAAGAGAATCATGAAAACCGAATCCCTCGCCAGACCGGCGCGCCTGATTGAACGCCTGAAGGTGGCCGGCCCCATGCTGGCCGTCGGGCTGTTCGTCGCCGGCATCCTCTTCTGGGGCGCCTTCAACACCGCCATGGAATGGACCAACCGGGAGGAGTTCTGCATCTCCTGCCACGAGATGAAGGACAACGTGTACATGGAGTACCGGAACACGGTGCACTACTCCAACCGTTCCGGCGTCCGGGCCACCTGCCCCGACTGCCACGTGCCCAAGGAATGGGGCCCGAAGATCATCCGCAAGATCCAGGCCTCCAACGAGGTGCTGCACAAGATCCTCGGCTCCATCGACACTCCCGAGAAATTCAACGCCAAGCGCCAGCACCTGGCCGAGAACGAATGGCGGCGGATGAAGGGCAACAACTCCAAGGAATGCCGCAACTGCCATAACTTCGAGTACTTCGACTACGCGGTCCAGGGCCGGCGCAGCGCCCACATGCACCAGACGGGCCTGAACGAAGGGAAGACCTGCATCGACTGCCACAAGGGCATCGCCCACACCCTGCCCCAGGTGGATCAGGCCATCGGCAGCAACAACGCCGAAGGCACCACCCAGGAGACCTTCCATCCCCAGGGGGCCCAGGCGGCCAAGTAAGTCGGCGGCAGTCCCATCCCGAGGCGAAAGGGCGTGTCCGAGGACACGCCCTTTTTCTTGGCGAACAGGAAAGGAGTGGCCTCCTGTCCGATTGTAGGGATTCGCCCGTCAGCCCCGGTAGCGCATCTCGCTGGCGGCCCAGTCCGCGAATTCGTCCCGGGTACAGCAGCCTCGCCGCCCTTTCCCGGCTCCGGCCATCACCTGGAAGACGACGAGGTCCATTTCCGGGCGCCGGGAAGGACGCTCTTCGATCACCTGCCGTACGGACCAATGCCGTCCGTGCTTGCCGTTGCCGTAGAAAGCGCCCACGCGGATGTGGGACTTGCGCCGGGCCGACTTCTCCGCCAGATGCAGGGTTCGGTCGATCAATTCGGCGAGTTCGTCGTTGCTGATGTCGATGACGACGTTGAGACGCTCGATGGCCTCCCGGATGTGCGGCTCGCCGACCCTCGGCCACGCATGCCGGCTGTGGGGAACGGCGACGTAGCGCATCAGGCTGGAGGGATAGCGCCGCCAGGGGAAGGCGAAGTTGAAGGCCACGCCGATAACCAGGATGACCAGGCAGTTGATCAGGACGGGGGTGAGGACATAGGCGTACCCCAGGGTCTGGATGGCGCTTCCCCCGATCACCGCCGTCAGGGCGGTGGCGCCCCCCGGCGGATGGAGGCAACGGGCCAGGTGCATGGCCCCGACGGCAAAACCGACGGCCAGGGCCGCCGCCAGCAGGGGCTCGGGAATCCACCGGGCGCAGGCCACGCCGATGGCGGCCGAGATGAGGTGCCCCCCGAGCACGCCCCAGGGCTGGGTCAGCGGGCTATGGGGGATGGCGAAGATCAGCACGGCGGAGGCGCCGATGGACGGCACGATGACCACCGCCGCCTGGGGCCCCAGCAGGGCCCGGCTGATCACCAGAACGAAGAAGACGCTGAGGATGCCCCCGGCCGTGGCGACCAGCTTCTCGCTCGCCCGGTAGCCGGTGGCGGGAAAGCCGATGGCCCGGCCGAAAGACGCCAGCCAACGCGCCGGCCGGCTCATTCCAGCAGAGGATCGGCGAGCAGCGCCTTGACCAGGCGGTCGATATTCTCCAAAGGAGGATGGCCGGGGACGGTCACCGGGTCCGGACGGATATTGCCTTCCAGGTCGTGGAAGTGGCTTGCGGCCCGGTCGGCTCCCGGCGCCGTATCGATGCGCAGGGTCGCCTCCCCCCAGAGCCAGCCGAAGGCGTATTCGGTGGGGGAAAGCACCTTCAGTTCGACAATGACGCCGTTGTCCAGCTTGAACAGCACCGCATCCCGGGCCGCCAGGACTTCGCCTTCGATCCGGTCGGAAAAAGCAGTTTCCAGCCGACGCTTGATTCCGGCCGGGCTGAAGTCGATTTCCTCGATGGGCGCCGCCTCGGTGCGGGAGCCGTTGACCTGGGAAAGATGGCGTTCCAACTGCCGGCGCAGTAATTCCCGAGTTTCGGCAACAATACGGGCGGACAGGTACGAATCGTAGGCCGGGTGTTCCGGCAGGCTGCCCTGGGCGATGCGTTCCAACAGTTCGCCTTCGTCATGGACGCCATGGCCATTCAAGATGTCGGCGCGATTCTCCCGCAGTTCGTAGATGACCCGGGCGGCCGCCTCGATGTCGATGACCTCATCCACCGGCACATGCCTGAAAAAATCTTCCATGGTCCGCCCTTACATCCGCTGGTCGTGAATGATGCCGCCGTCGAGGACGGCCATGTCCGGGGTCACCGAGGCGAAGGGCAGCACCTTGCCACCGAACTGGGCGGCGAAACGCTGGGCGTCGGCCTCGGAGAAGAAGGAGGCGATAGTCGGCCCCATGCTGCCTTCCCGGCGGCTGCCGACCACGTAGAAGGCGGTCTTGGCATCGATCCAGTGGCCCTTGGGGGAAGTCCAGTCGGCCTTGCCCATGTCCTGCACGAAAATCCCGGCGATGCCCCGCTTCTGTTCCGGCTTCAGGTAGATGGAGAACATTTCCAGGGTATCGCAGAAGAAATCCGGATCGCCCTGGGTGTAATGGATCTGGGCCTTGGGGCCGGGATAGTCGGCCAGGATCATGCCATCCAGGCTGCAAGCGGTGCCGTTGGTGATCTCGACGGGGGCGACGGCCTTGTCGTGGGCATCGCAGGCTGCCAGTGCGGCCAGGGAAGCGATAAGGGCCGCCAGCAACGGGCGGCGGAGGAAGGGAGAGAAGGTCATTGGTTGAATCTCCGAACAGCGACGGACAGGGGCACGACGATCCACAGGACCATGAAGGCGGCCAGCAGCCGGGGATCGGCCAGGGTCTCCGGGAAGACCGTGGCGAGGCCATAGAGGGTGCGCACCTCGTCCATACTGAAGATGTTGAGGATACGGAAAATGTCTGCCGGGTTGAGCAGCAGCAGGTAGGGGAAGACCTGGGCGCCGTATTCGCCGCCGGAGGCCACCAGGGCGCCCAGGAGCAGCAGGTCGAAGACCAGGACGAAGAAGAACCACATCCCGATGGCCGCGCCGCTCGCCCGGGTACGGTCCCCGGCGTAGGTGGATAGGAGCACGGCCAAGGCCAGGAAGACGAGGCCCAGCAGGATGGAACTGGCCATGAAGCCCGCGTAGTGGAAGAGCGAGGTGGCGGGCATCTGGAAGGCCAGGATGCCGCCCACCAGCCCGAAGCCGCATACCGTGGCCGCCGTCAGCGCCAGGGCGAGGCCCAGGTACTTGCCGAGAAGCAGTTCCAGCCGGGTGATGGGCATGGAGAGCAGGAGATCCATGGAACCCCGCTCCCGTTCCCCGACGATGGCGTCGAAGCCGAGGATCAGGGCGATCAGGGGAATCAGGTAGATGACCAGGCTGACCAGGCTGGCGATAGTCACGTCGATGCTCCGGAAACCCACGGCCCCCTGCTGGGCGGCGCCGAAATAGGCGATGACCAGGGCGAACACAGTGAACACCACGGCCACGGCGAGAACCCAGCGGCTACGGATACGGTCCCGGAATTCCTTGGCGGCGATAGTGCGGATGGGGGCGAATTCGATGTCGATGCTCATGGTGATTACCCAGCGTAGCCGAGGAAGACGTCCTCCAGGGACGGCTCCTGGATAAGGATGTCGGCCACCCCACCGCCCTGGGCGGCGAGGATGTTGAGGATGGGCATCTTGGCCTGGCGGTGGCAGCTCAGGGCCAGGTGCTCCCCTTCCATCCGGGGTTCATCGGTCAGCAGGCCGGCCAGCGCCCCACCCAGATGCCGGGCGGCTTCGGCATCCGCCGGCCGGACCTTCATCCGCAGGGGCAGGTCCACCTGCTCCCGCAGGGCCTGGACCGTGCCCACCGCCTGGACCTGCCCGGTCTTCAGGATGGCGAGCCGATCCACCCGTTCCTGGATCTCGGCCAGGATGTGGGAGGTGAGGATCATGGTCACCCCCTCCCCTTTCAGGGCTTGGAGGATGCGGTAAAACTCCCGGATGGCCTCCGGATCGAGGCCGGTGGTGGGTTCGTCCAGGAACAAGAGCGACGGGGAGCCGAGCAGCGCCTGGGCCAGGCCGAGGCGCTGGCGCATCCCTTTGGAGTAGCCCTTCACCCGCCGGTCCGCAGCGTGGGCCAGCCCGACCTTGTCCAGCAGCCCGCGGCAGGTGCCCTTGTCGACATCCTTCAGGTCCGCGAAGAAATGCAGGGTTTCGACGCCGGTGAGGTTGTCGTAAAAGACCACGTTCTCGGGCAGGTAGCCGATGCTGCGGCGCACCCGGCGGAAGGCCGGGCCCTGCACGGCCTCGCCATTGATGCGAATTTCCCCGGCGGTGGCCGGCACCAGGCCCAGCATCATCTTGAACAGGGTGCTCTTCCCTGCCCCGTTGTGGCCGATCAGCCCGAACAACTCCCCGGCGGAGACGGCAAGGTCCACATGGTCCACCGCCCGGACATCGCCGTAATCCTTCACTACCTGGCGTACTTCAATGACGTTCCGTGCCAAGCCAGTTTCTCCAATCCAAATGATAGGGTTGCATCCGGGGCTGCCGGTCGACCACGCTGGTCGCCCGCAGCAGCGGGAATTGCCGGGCGATCAGCCGCAGGGTCTGGACCGCCGGGCTGTTCATCAGGAGCTTCATCATGGGGTGGCGCCAGGACAGGCGGTCCACCAGGTCGTTGGCCTCGTAGGGAACGTCGCCCATGCCGTCGCCGTCCCGGTCCCAGCCCAGGTAATTGCTCCAGTAATTGCCCTGCTTCGTCCCCCACAGCTCGTCCTTGGTGGCCACGTAGCGCACCTGCTGCCGGTTCTCGATGAAGTCGTTGCCATCCACCGCGTTGCGGGTCGAACCGGCCCAGAGGTGGACGCCCACGTGGTTGCCCACCACCAGGTTGCGGCGGATGGTGTTGTACTCGGCGTCGTAGATGAAGAAGCCCCGGTCGTTGCCGGCCGCGATGTTGTCCTCGATGACCGAATCCTGGATGGTGCGCAGCATGATGCCGTGGTCCGAATTGGCCCAGGCCCGGTTGTGGCGGACCACCTGGTTCTTCACCTCCATGAGCGCCAGGCCGCCCCGGTTGTGGTGGGAGTCGTTGTATTCCCAGGTGTTGTAATAGGAGTTCATGTAATGGGCGCCGTAGCGCACGTGGTGGATGCGGTTGTGGCTGAAGAGGGCGTGGTGGGAGATATCCACGTAAAGCCCGTCCCGCGTGAAGCTGATTTCGTTATCCACCACCTGGGCGCCCCGGGTGTTGTAGAGCTGGATGCCGTTGCCCCGCTGGGCGGAAGGACGGTCCCGCTTGCCGGCAATGAGGTTGTGGCGGACCTCCACGTCCTTGACGCCCTGAATCCACAGCCCGAAAAGGCTGTAGGCGATGTCGCAGTTCTTTACTGCCGCCCGGTCGGCGCCGGGCTGGATATAAATGCCGGCGTTCTGGGCCCCCAGGTCGTCGCCGCTACCAGTGACGATGAAGCCGTCGATGGTCACGTCCGGGGCGGTGATGCGGATCACGTCTCCCTGGTTTCCGCCCGAGATGGTGGGCCGTTGGCGGCCGATCAGTTTCAGGGGCTTGTCGATGCGGAGACGTTCCTCATAACGCCCCTTCTCCACGATCACCGTGTCGCCGGCTGCGGCCCGGGCAATGGCCGCGCCGATGGACTCCCCGGGCTTCACCAGCAGTTCGGCGGCGACCGCGGCCCCCTGGCCGACGAACCACAGAACCAGCGCCAGCCAGACGGACGAAAACCGAATCCTAGACACTGAGCATCCCAAGGGACTTGAGGCTGATGAACAGGGTCGCCCCCACCAGCAGGTTCTTGAAGCCGACGTAGCAGATCATGTCCATGACGCCCGCCCGGCGGTAGTTGCGGCCCCACCAGACGCCTTCCTTGACGTAGGGCTTGCCGGTGAGGCGGACCAGCACCTCCATGACGCTCCAGGCCAGCCACCAGGCGATGACCGGACCGCCACGGATCTGACCGTTGGCCGCCAGCCCCCACGCCCCGGTGACCAGCGCAGCCAGCATGATGCTGGCGATCTGGAGGGCCTTTCCACGCCGCAGCCCGGCCCGGCTCCAGGGGATCAGATGGTCTTCCACCT
>JBLNBI010000450.1:0-3026 GCA_050259815.1 Actinomycetota bacterium
GCCCTGGAGCGCTCCCATCCCCACCACCACTTCGCCGGCACACGCTGCGGCGCCGACCTGGCCGCCCATTACGCCAGCGCCGACCTCTTCATCTTCCCCAGCCTGACCGAAACCTACGGCAACGTGGTGGCCGAGGCCATGGCCAGCGGGGTGCCGGTGCTGGCCTACCGCAGCGCCGCCGCGGCGGAACTGGTGGTGGACGGCGCCAATGGCCTGGCCGTGGTCCCTGGGGATGAGGCCGCCTTCGTCGCGGCCGGAGTCCGCCTGGCCGCCGAGCACCGGCACCTGCCAGCCCTGGGCGAAGCCGCCCGCCGGACCATCCTGCCCCGCAGCTGGACCGCCGTGGTGGACCGGTTCGAGGCCGTGGTCCGGGAGGCGGTAGCGGAGCACGCTGACATCAAGCTGTAACGGGATGCGGGAAGAATTAGCGCTTTGGTCATAGCCTGAAGCCTATATGTTGCGTCTCTCCTCCATGTCCCTGCGGCACCGACTGCACTGGATCAACGTCGCCACCGGCATCGTCCTGGCGGTTGTCATCGCCTTCACCCTCGCCAATCTCCACGGGCTGCAGCAGACCTTCGCCCGCTACCAGGAACGGGTCGGGGTCGCCCGCCAGCTCATCGAGGTCAAGGCGGTCGCCCTGGCCGCTTCCCGCACCGATCCCATCCCCGTCACCTCCGGCGACGTGATCCGTGCGGCGGACCGGCGGGTCCAGGCCCTCCTCCAGGAAACGGCCAAGCTGACGGCCAGCCAAGAGGAGCGGGACAAGCTGGCGGCCATGGAGAAGACCTGGAAGGAGTACATCCGCCAGTTCGAGAGCGCCATCAAGATCGCGGCCACCAGCCCCCAGGACGCCATGAGCATCCCCGACGCCATCTACCAGACCCTGCTGGAGCCCATGGCCGCCGACATCGACCGCCTGGTGGCCAGCAACCGCAGCCTGGCCGAGGAGTCGGAACGGGAATTCCAGGCCACCCTGGACCGCATCCTGTGGCTGGTGGTGGTGCCGCTGCTCTTGGCGGGCGGCCTCATCATCGCCTTTCAGCTGGCCTTCGGCGGCCACCTGAAGAAGCGGGTGGGGGAATTCACCGAACGGGTGGACGTGCTCTACAACGGCGACCTGCGTACCCGCCTGCCGGAGGGCCGGGACGAGTTGGGCGAGGTCGGTGCCCGGATGAACACCTTCATCGGCCGCTTCGGCGAGATTTTCGGCGAGGTGGGCAATGTCTCCACCGAGGTGAAGCGGGCCTCCCAGCGGGTGGACGACATGACCGACGCGGTGAACCAGAATTCCCGCATCCAGGCCGAGCGGCTGGACCAGGTGCGGGACGCCATCGACGAGCTGGGCATCCTCATCGAGCGCCTGGTGGACAACGCCCGCGGCGTCGAAGGGGCGCTGGCCGAGGCCCGGGGCGTGGTGGAGCGGGGCAACGCCACCGGCCGGCAGGCGGTGGACACCCTGCTCGGCATGGAAGGCGACGTGGAACGCTCCCTGGCCGCCATCGGCGAACAGAATGGGGCCATCGAGCGGATCAGCGGGGTGAGCCGCATCATCCGGGACATCGCCGAGCAGACCAACCTGCTGGCGCTGAACGCCGCCATCGAGGCCGCCCGGGCGGGCGAGGCGGGTCGTGGGTTTGCCGTGGTGGCGGACGAGGTACGGAAGCTCTCCGAGCGCACCCAGATCTCCACCCGGGACATCGAATCCATCCTGGACCAGGTGAATGCCAGTACCGGCGTGGTCGGCGAGGCCATGGACCGGGTGAAGGACGCCGCCCGGCAGGGGGTCTCCTTCGGCCAGGACGTACGGGCCATGCTCGACCACATCGAACAGGCGGTCCAGGCGGTGTCCGAGCGCATGGAGGAAATTTCCCTGGCCACCAACCAGCAGGCAGAGGCATCCCGGGAAGTCATCAGCAATGTGGAAACCGTAGCCGACATCGCCGCCGCCACCACCGCCGACATCGGCTCCACCCATGCCGAGGTGAAGGGGCTGGCGGCCCTGTCGGAGAGCCTCCTGGGCACCGTCGGACGCTTTACCTGGGCTTAATAGACGGCCGGGACGAACAACTCCCGGGGCACCGGCCCCCGCAGGTAGTCCGGGTTATGGACCCGTTCCGGCAGGACCACCGGCGGCCGGGGAATTTCCTCGTAGGGGATGCGGCTCAACAGGTGGTGGATGCAGTTGAGCCGCGCCCGCTTCTTGTCGTCGGCTTCCACGATCCACCAGGGGGCCTCGGGAATGTGGGTGCGCTCCAGCATGGTCTCCTTGGCCTTGGTGTATTGCTCCCACAGGCGCCGGGACTCCAGGTCCATGGGGCTCAGCTTCCACTGCTTCAAGGGATCGTGGATGCGCATCAGGAAGCGCCGATGCTGCTCCTCGTCGCTGATGGAGAACCAGTACTTGATGAGGACGATGCCGGAGCGCACCAGCATGCGCTCGAATTCCGGCACGGAGCGGAAGAATTCCTCGTATTCCTCGTCGGAGCAGAAGCCCATGACCCGCTCCACCCCGGCCCGGTTGTACCAGCTGCGGTCGAACAGCACGATCTCTCCCCCCGCCGGCAGGTGGGAGACGTAGCGCTGGAAGTACCACTGGGTCCGTTCCCGCTCGCTGGGGGCCGGCAGGGCCGCCACCCGGCAGACCCGGGGGTTGAGGCGCTGGACCACCCGCTTGATGACGCCCCCCTTGCCGGCCGCATCCCGCCCCTCGAATAGCACCACCACCTTGAGCCCGTTCTCGATCACCCAGTCCTGGAGCTTGATCAGCTCCCCCTGGAGCCGGAACAGCTCCCGGAAGTAGAACTGGCGGTCGAGGGGCTCCTGGAGGGGATGGCCGGATTCCGGCAGGTCGGCGACGATGTGGTCCAGGCGATCGTCGTCGATCTCCATTTCCAGCTCTTCGTCGAAACCGTCCATCAATTCGGCCTGGAACTGGCGAATCATCGTTCTCCGGTCGGTGGCTTTTTCCGTCGGCATGGGCACTCCTGTCGTTCATGTCGGGGACAACCGGAGCCCGCCTCCCG
>JBLNBI010000451.1:0-3666 GCA_050259815.1 Actinomycetota bacterium
CCTGCTCCAATGGTCCTTCCTCCTGGCTGCCGGCCTCTTGGTCAGCCTCCTGAGCGAAGGGCTGCGCCGCAGCCGCCTGGGTGCCGAAAACCAGCACCTGCTCCTGGATGCCGTGATATCCGGCAGCCAGGATGCCATTTTCGTCAAGGACCGGCAGGGCCGTTACCTCCTCTGCAACGAGAGCGCCGCCCGCTTTTTCGGCCGACGGCCCGAGGAGCTGTTGGACCATGACGACCGGGCCTTCCTGCCGCCGGACTCCGCCACCCTCCTCATGGCCCAGGACCTGGCCATCATGGAATCGGCCCAGCCCAGCGTCCATGAGGAAACCCTGACCAACCTGGAAGGCCAGACCCTTACCTTCCTCGTCCACAAGGGCCCGCTTTTCGACCAGGCCGGGCGGGTGGTGGGGCTGTTCGGCATTTCCCGGGACATCACCGAGAGGAAGCGCTCCGAGGAGGAAATCCAGCACCTCAACGCCGACCTTGAGCGCCAGGTCCGCCAGCGCACGGCGGAACTGGAACAGGCCAACGAGGCCCTGCTGCGCTCCAACCTGGAATTGCGGCACTTCGCCCACGCCGCCGCCCACGACCTCCAGACGCCCCTGCGCTCCATCGCCGGCTTCGCCCAGCTCCTGCGCCAGAAGATCCAGGGCAGCCTGGACGGGGATGGGGACCAGTGGCTCGCCTACATCATCGACAACACCAAGCGCCTGCAGACCCTGATCCAGGAACTCCTGGGCTACTCCCGCCTGGAGGCCCAGGGCCGGCCCTTCGAGCCCGTGGACCTGGGCCGGCTTTGGGGCGAGGTGTTGACCACCCTAAAGGCCCCCATCGAGGAGGTCGGTGCCGACGTCGCCTGCGGCGAGCTGCCGACTGTGCGGGGGGACCGTTCCCAGCTCGCCCAGCTTTTCCAGAACCTGGTGGAGAACGGCCTCAAGTACAACGACTCCCGTCCGCCCCGGGTCGCCGTCTCCTGCCGGCGCCGGGAAGATGAATGGGAATTCTCGGTGGCCGACAACGGCATCGGCATCGATCCCCGGCACCACGAGCGCATTTTCGAGATGTTCCGGCGGCTCCACACCTACGGCGACATCCCGGGCAGCGGCATCGGCCTGGCCAGTTGCCGCCGCATCGTCGAGCGCCATGGCGGGCACATCTGGGTCGAATCACGGCCGGGCGAAGGCAGCATCTTCCGCTTCACCCTGCCGGCGTAACCGGGTCTTGATAGCCGGGCGCCGGCGGGATAATCTCAATGTCATTGCCACTGCCCGCGCCCCGCGACCATGAACCCGCCCACCCGCAGCGAAGCCCAGCAGCGCGCCGACGAAATCCGCGTTTTCCGCATCGAACTCGCCCGGCTTGCCACCGAGGGCATTCTGCAACTGCCCCCCGAGCAGCAGCAGGCCGTGGATGCCCACCACGATGGCCTGCTGGCGGGCTTCGCCGCCGCCTTCGATATCGACCGGGACACCAAGGCCCGCCAGCTCTCCCTCGGCATGCGGGTCGCCTCCTTCCTCGGCGCCCTGGCCCTGGCGGCCAGCGTCTTTTTCCTGTTCTACCAGTTCTGGGGCCATTTCGCCGAGACGGCCCAGGTGGCCATCCTGATCGGCGCGGCCCTCGGCACCCTGGGCCTGACGGTCTGGATCCAGGGCCGGGACGCCTCCGGCTATTTCACCAAGCTCGCGGCCCTGGTGGCCTTCGCCTGCTTCGTGCTCAACCTGGTCATGCTCGGCCAGATCTTCAACATCACGCCCACGGACAAGGCGCTGCTGCCCTGGGCAGCCCTGGCCTTCCTCCTCGCCTACACCTGCGACCTGCGCCTCCTGCTGGCGGCGGGCATCTGCTGCGTCATCGCCTACGTCTCGGCCCGGGTCGGCGAGTGGGGCGGGCTCTACTGGCTGGACGCCGGCAAGCGGCCGGAGAATTACTTTCCCGTCGCCGTGCTGCTCTTTGCCACGCCGCTAGCCATTCCCCATCGGCGCTTCGCCGGTTTCGACGTGATCTACCGGGTCTTCGGGCTCCTCTGCCTGCTGGTGCCCATGCTCATCCTCGGCCACTGGGGCAACGGCAGTTACCTGGACATGGCTCCGAGCATCATCGAGGGCGGCTACCAGGTCGCCGGCTTCGTCGCCAGCGCCCTGGCCATCTGGCTCGGCACGCGCCGGTCGTGGAACGACACGGTGAATACCGGCATCACCTTCTTCGTCATTTTCCTTTACACCAAGCTCTATGACTGGTGGTGGGAGATCATGCCCAAGTGGCTCTTCTTCCTGGTGGTGGCGCTGTCGGCCATCCTCATCCTGGTGGTACTCAAGCGCCTGCGCGGCCGGGGAGTCCAAGCATGAAGCCCCGCAAGCTCACCCTCGCCCTCGGCGCCGCCCTGATCCTGGCCGCCAACGGCATCGCCCTGACCGGAGTTGCCTACAACCGCAGCGGGGAGCCGGAAAGCCGGCTGAATCTTTCCCAACGGGAGCTGGGTCGGCCGTGGAGCTGGCGGGGCAACAAGGAAAACAGCGGCCTTGCCCTGTCCCTGGAATGGCGGGTGCCCACCTCGGATACCGAGAACTACTATTCCTACTATGGCAGCTATGGCGGCATCCCAACCTGGCTGGACGAGAAGCGCATGGCCGAACTGGGTTTCGACGTAGAGCGCGCCATGGGCGACGACGCCCGCCGCGACAAGGCCATCAGCCAATCCGAACGCCAGGTGCTGGTGGTCCTCGAACTGGCCGGCGACGCCTGGCAGCAGGCCATCGAGCAGGCCCGCCAGCGCCTCGCCCACCAGGAATCCCTGCGCCAGGCGAGCCCCGGGGCCAAGGAACTGGTCGATGCGGAGAAACGGGCCCGGGAGGCATTGACCCGGGAGGAGAACGAAAACAGCCGGCTGTTCGCCGTCGATGTCGGCACCGACCTGGCGACGCTCCGAGCGAAATATCCGGACCGGGGCCACTACCTGATCCTCAAGGGCAACCTGCGCCTGGACCGGATCTACCGCGACAAGAAGACGGTGATCACGGGCTATCTGGGCAAACTTGCAGTGGACCGGATCAACGTACCCCACGGACTGCGCGCCCCCTTCGAGTCCATGCCGCCCCGGGCGGTTGGCCCAGCCGACAGGAAGCCGCCCTTCACTGTCACCATGGCCGTGGGACGGCGGTTTGAGCCATGGATTGAGGCGGTGAGCGCGCCCTGACGGAGCAAATCTGCCCTGGCTTTCCGCAGCCCTAATGACCGATGCATCGGCGCCCATGAAGTAAAATGACGGTATCATGCCGCTGGCGTTACTCACCCGGGCGGCTATCGCTGAGGCCTGGATAGGGAGGAAATAGACAGTGGATGACCAGCAAGACGGCACCAAAGGGGCAACGAAAATCCGGTGGCTGGCTCGCGGCCTGATACTACTTGCATGGATTGCCCCTTTCTTTGTCGGCCTGGACGCCGGGGCCGCCGGTTATGCCGCCGGCCAGCTAATGGCAATGACCGCCTTTCTTATGTTCGCGGCCTGGCTGGTCTTAAAGGACGGTAATTCGACAGGCAAGGCTCGAGCTGACCTCGCTATCGCACTGCTCGTGGTTCTTTGGTCGGGTTACACGTCGGTCAGAGCGCAGACAGAGCAGCGGCAACTGCGTGAAGCGGCGGCAAAGCTGGAGCGACAATTGGCCGGGCT
>JBLNBI010000452.1:0-5381 GCA_050259815.1 Actinomycetota bacterium
GAAACCGAAGTGGGAGATATTGGCGTGGAGGAAGGCGTAGGTGACCAGCTGCCAGGGCATGAAGCCGGCGCCGACGGGCCAGAGGGCCAGGGCGTACAGGACGATGTTGCCCAGGGCCAGCTCCAGGAGGAAGCCGATCAGGCTGAGGATGAAGATGGTGCGGATGCCCGACGACATGGCGGGGGCTTACTCCCGGCGCAGGTGCTGGTCGTCGGCGCTGGGGTGGAAGAGGAAATCCCGCACGTCGGCGAAAACCCGGCGCTGGATGCCCAGGTATTCGAAGTCGTCGGGGCGTAGCGCGGTGGCGGCTTGCACCCCCGCCGTCAGGGCTTCGAACTCGGCCAGCAGGGATTTCCGGGTTTCCGGCCCCAACTGGCGCAGCATGGCCCCCAGCACCACCTGGAGGGCGAGGGTTCGGACCACATTCTCATTGACTACCTGGGCATCATGGGCATCCATGGGCTTCTCCTTTATCCGTCGGGGTTCGCATGCCGCAAGGACCGCCATCCCCGGGGGCAGCCCTTTCGTTGGACAGGAAACGGCCACCGGACATTGCAGCCCGGCGGCGGGAAACAGGGGGCTCGCACCGGGGATTTCCGGTGGACGCAGGCGCTGGCATGGATCACACTACGACCTTCGTGATATCGCCCCGGAACCCATCATGACCATCAGCAAGCGACTCTATCTCCTGACCTATTCCATCATCCTGGGTCTGGTCCTGATCGGCATCCTCGGCCTTTCCATGACCGAAAAGGTCTACCTGGCCGCCAATTACGGCAATGAAAACACCGTGCCCAGTCTGGTGGCGCTGAACAAGGCGATGAAGGCCTTCGGCCAGGAGCGGGTGCGGATCTACCGCCATGTCCTGACTTCCGACCCCGCCAAGAAGAGCGAACTGGACGCCCAGATCGAGGTGGCCACCAAGGATCGGGAAGCGGCCTTCAAGGAATACGAGCCCCTGGTGAGCGACGACAAGGACCGGGAGATGCTGGCCCAGGACAAATCCCTGGCCGCGGACTACGACGCCGGCGTCAAGGAAGCCCTCGATTTTTCCCGCAAGGGCCAGAGCGAGCAGGCCCTGGCCGTACTGGTCAAGCTTTCCCCGGTGGCGGAGCGGCTCAATGCCACCATTAGCGAACACTTCGCCCATAACGACAGCCTGGGCAAGAAGGAGGCCGCCAAGGCTGCCGAGGCCAAGTCCAGGAATCTCAACCTGGCCGTTGCCGTCATCGTGCTGGTCACCGTGGCCGCCTCGGTGTTCTCGACCCTCATCATCCGCAGCATCACCACCCCGGTGAACGAGGTGGTCGGCGTCCTCGACCGCCTCGCCCAGGGCGACCTGACCGTCTCGGTGGCGGCCGGCGGCCAGGGCGAGATCGCTCACCTGAAGTCTTCCCTGGCAAGCACCATCGCCAACCTGCGCAACACCCTCCGGGATATCCTGAAGGAGGCCGAGAACCTGGCTTCCGCCTCCGGCCACCTGTCCACCGCCGCCCGCCAGGTGGCGGTGAGCAGCGAGCAGCAGTCCCAGTCCACCTCGTCGGCCGCCGCCGCCGTGGAGGAACTGACGGTGAGCATCGATCATGTGGGCAGCAGCGCCGACGATGCCAGCCAGCGGGCCGAGGAGGCCGGGACCATGGCAGTCTCCAGCGGCGCCGAGGTGGATCGGGCCTCCACCCAGATCAGCCAGGTGGCCGACCGGGTCGAGCACACCGCCCAGCAGATCCAGGCCCTGTCCGAGCAGGTCCAGCACATCGGCAACGTCACCACGGTCATCCGGGAAGTGGCCGACCAGACCAACCTCCTGGCGCTCAACGCCGCCATCGAGGCGGCCCGGGCCGGGGAACAGGGCCGCGGCTTCGCAGTGGTGGCGGACGAGGTGCGGAAGCTCGCCGAGCGGACCACCCAGTCGGTCCAGGAAATCGCCGGCATGATTTCCACCATCCAGGACGGCGCCGTGGCGGCGGTGGGCAGCATGCAGAGCAGCCGGGAAGTGGTCAATGGCGTGGTCCAGGCCGCCGGCCGGGCCAGCCAGTCCATGCAGGGCATCCGGGCGTCCACCGAGACCGTGCAGCATTCCATCGTCGGCATTTCCGAAGCCCTGCGGGAACAGCGGTCGGCCTCCGTCGGGCTGTCCCGGGATGTGGAGTCCATCGCCCAGATGTCCGAGGAAAACTCCGCGGCCGTCGCCTCGGTTGCCGATACGGCCAACCAGTTGGCGGCCAGCTCCGACCGCCTCAAGGGCAGCGTCTCCCGCTTCCGGGTCTGATCGGCTGGCCAAGGGCGGCGCTACTTCCGGCGCCGCCACTTGGTCATGGCGACCGTGGTGCCGTCCCCCAGGGTGGAGACGATCTCGAATTCATCCATCTGGCGCTCGGCGCTGTTAAGCCCCAGGCCCAGGCTGTTGCCTGTGGAAAAGCCCGGTTCCATGGCCCGGTTGAGGTCCGGGATGCCGGGCCCGTCATCCTCGGCAACGACGGAAATCCCCGTCCTGCCGCTGCTGTGGATTTCACTGAAGGTGATGCGCCCGCGCCGGGCATAGCGCACGATGTTGCGCGCCACCTCGGAGACGGCGATGGCGATGGCGTAGACCTCGCTGGACGAGAATCCCAGTTTCTCCGCAAACTCGTTCCCCCGCAGCCGCGCTGTCACCACGTCGATCTCGGTATCCACAGGAACGCGCAATACGCTGGCCATGACGGACACCTCCCCGGCTGGATGATGGATGTTCGACCTGCCCGGCCGGCAGCCGTTCGGACATGCCGGCCGGATTCAGGTCACGGCGCTCGGGAGCGGCCGGATCACCTCGGGAGTGTTGTTCTCCCGCTGGTTGACGGCCGGGGAGACCGGGTAGGCCAGGAGCCGGCCAGTGGCACGGGTGTGGCTCAGCCGGAGCACTTCGGCCCAGGGGGTTTCCGGGCTCAGCCAGGCGCCATAGTTGTCCGGGTCCAGGATGACCGGCATGCGGTGGTGGATGGGCATGAGCCGCTCGTTGGCCTGGACGGTAAGAATGGCGAAGGTATCGGCCTGGCCGCCCTCCCGGTGGGCCAGCGGGTCCCAGATGCCGGCCAGGCCCAGGAGGGTACCGGTGGCGGGCTGGATATAGTTGGGCCGGTGCTCCAGCCCATCCTCCGCCCATTCGAAATAGCCGGAGGCGGGCACGATGCAGCGCCGCTCCCGGTAGGTATCGAAGAAACGGGGCTTCCGGGGCAGGGTCTCGGCCCGAGTATTGATCCGCATGGCCTTGGGGCGCCCCTCGGCCCAGGGCGGAACCAGTCCCCACCACTGGATACGGAGGGTCCGCCGGCCGTCTTCGCCCAGGCAGATGACGGGAAGGAACTGGGAAGGGCCGAGGTTGTAGCCGGAGGGGAACTGCCCGGGGCAGTCGTCCAGCCCGAATTCCCGCATCAGCTCTTCCCGGGATGCGGTGAGGGCGTAGCGAATGCACATATCCACTTTCCATAGAGGAACGCTATGACGTGGGACAGCGGCATGCCGGAACGGGTTCCGGGTTAGTGGCGGCTAGTTTCCCGGGACGCGGTCCGGAAAACGGACGGCGACCCGCAATCCGGCCCCTCCGTCGCCTTCGGCCAGCTCCACCCGTGCGGCATGGCGCTCGGCGATGCGGGCGACGATGGACAGGCCGAGGCCGCTGCCTTCGGCCATCTGGCCGGCCAGGCGGTGAAAGCGGCGGAAGACCCGCTCCCTTTCTTCCGGCGGGATGCCGGGGCCGGTGTCGGTCACCGCCAGGATAGGGCCCTGCCCGCCGTCGGCGAGGGTGACGGACACCCGGCCGCCGGGCGGGGTGTAGCGGATGGCGTTGTCCACCAGGTTGCGCAGCAGGATGCCCAGCATGTCGGCGTTCCCCAGGATTTCCACGGGGGCGGCGTCCAGTTCCAGGGCGATGTCCTTGTCCAGGGCGGTGTTGCCGTGGCCGGCGCAGATTTCCTCGGCCAGGCGGTCCAGGCGGACGGGGGCGAGGGTGGGGGCCGTATCATCCGGGTCCACCCGGGCCAGGGTCAGGAGCTGGTCCACCAAATGGCCGGCCCGCCGGGTGCTGACCACCAGCTGTTCCACCCCGTGGCGCCGCTCCGCCTCGTCCCGGGCCCGGAGGACCACCTGGGCCTGGGTGGCGAGGGCGGCCAGGGGGGTGCGCAACTCGTGGGCGGCGTCGGCGGTGAAGCGGCGCTCCGCCTCCAGAGTCTGCTCCACCCGGGCGAAGAGGCCGTTGATGGCCTCCACCAGGGGGCGGATTTCGTCCGGGGCGGTGGCCGGTTCCAGGGCGTGGAGCCGGCCGGGCTCCCGGTCGGCGATCTGGCCGGCGGCAGCGGCCAGGGGGACGAGGCCCCGGCGGGTGGCAATCCACACCCACAACCCCAGCAGGGGCAGGCCGATCAGGGCGGGCAGCATCAGGCGCCAGGCGATCTGGCCGATCAGCTCGTCCCGGACGGCGTGGCTTTCGGCCAGAAGCACCTGGTAATGGTGGCGCTCATCCCACTGGGCGTAGAAGCGCCAGTGGCCGTCCCGGCCATCCACTTCCGAAAAGCTGTCGGCTTCCGTCAGCCGGGCGCCGGGAGCATTGGCGGAACGCAGCAGCAGGGTGCCGTCCTCCCGCCAGATCTGGTACATGAGGTTGCGCTGGTAGCGGTGCACCGCCCGTTCCAGCTTCTGGAAGCCGTGCCGGGGATCGTCGTACTCCAGGTGGGGACTGGCCAGGGCAAGGAGGGCCTGGGCGGTCTGGGCCATCTGGGCGTCGAACAGCTCGTCGATCTCGTGGTGAGCCCCGGCGTGGATCCAGGCCACCGTCGCCAGCCAGCAGACCGACACGCCACCCAGGAGGAGGAGCAGCAGCCGCCGGCGCAGGGGGAACCAGACGGTCAAGGTTTCGGCACCGTGTAGCCGACCCCCCGCAGGGTGCGGATGAAATCAGAGCCCAGCTTGCGCCGCAGGTGGTGGATATGGACTTCGAGGACGTTGCTGTCCGGCTCGTCCCGCCAGCCGTAGAGGGAAGATTCCAGCTGGGCCCGGGTCATGACCCGGCCGGCGTTTTCCACCAGGGTCTGGAGCAGGTCGAATTCCCGGGTCGAAAGGTCGAGGGGCTGGCCGTCCAGGCTGGCGCTGCGGGCGGCGGGGTCGAGGGCCAGGGGGCCGTGGCACAGCACCGGGCTGGCCCGGCCGGCGGCCCGCCGGACCAGGGCGCGGATGCGGGCGGCCAGTTCGTCCAGATCGATGGGTTTCACCAGATAGTCATCGGCACCGGCATCCAGGCCGGCCACCTTGTCACCGGTCGCGTCCCGGGCGGTCAGGACGAGGACGGGCAACTGCTGGCCGCGGGCCCGCAGGCGGGCGAGAACGTCCATGCCGGAGAGGCGGGGAAGCCC
>JBLNBI010000453.1:0-13988 GCA_050259815.1 Actinomycetota bacterium
GGGCGTTGGGCCATGAAGGCATGCCAGGCGGTTCCCAGGCCGGTACCGTTGTTCCAGGCGTGGAAAACGCCGGTCACGGCGTTTGCCGCGGCGGCCGGCAGGGAAGCGGCGTAGCGGGCCAGGAAAGCGTCGAGCTTGGTCAAGTGGGCGTCGTCCTGCTGGGGATAGATGTGCCAGACGAAGGGCTTCCCGGCCCATTGAGCGCGGACGAAGGAATCCTCGCCCCGGACGAAGTTGATGTCGCATTGCCACAGCAGTTGGTCGAAATCCGCCTGGGCGACGAAGGGGGTCGGCAGCAGTTCCAGATTTCCCCGCCGCCATGGTCCACCGCTGCCCACATGGCGCTGGACGGCAGCCAAGGGCTTGCCAGGAGGCACGTGGCAGCGGATCGGCTGTTTTCCCGATGCCCAGGCATCGATCAGTTCGCCGACCGGGGCAGTGTCGTAGCAGAACAGGCTGACTTCGACGGCGTCGCGGGCGGGGAGGGTGGAGATGAAGGCATCCCTCCGTTCCAGCAACCCTTTTTCCCGCAGCAGGCCGCCGGTCCGGGGCGTGAAGCCGGGGAAGAAGAAATGCTTGGTGAGGGGCAGGGAAGGGTGGGGCGAAGCCATTCCGTGGCAGTCCTCCACCCAGTCCTCGGCTGAAAGATATTCGAGATTGATCCAGCTCGGCTTGGCGGATCGCCCGGCCATGGCCAGCAGATAACCGGCGGGCAGATCACAGGCGAAGGCCTCGATCACCACATCGGCCGCTTCTGTCGCTGGAAAAGGATCGGTCCAATGCCGGATTTCGACGCCGTCCACACTCTGGGAGGGGCGCTCCGGTTCGAAGTCCGGGCAAAGGGGCTTCAAAACGGCCGGCTCATCCACCCACAGGCGAACTACCCGTCCGTACTCGGCCCTAAGCTGACGGGCAAGCCGCCAGCACACGCCGATGTCTCCATAGTTGTCGATGACCCGGCAGAAAATGTCCCAATGTGGCTGCATGGCCGCCATGTTAACATCAGCCGATGACTACATTCGTTCATCCTGCCCATTGCACCGCCTGTCCCCGTTTGGCTGAACACCTCGCTGCGATCCGCCACCGGGAGCCCACGTGGCATGCTTATCCGGTTCCTCCTTTCGGGGAGCTGAGTTCCCCATTCCTGGTAGTCGGCCTCGCCCCGGGTGAACGGGGAGCCAACCGGACCGGCCGTCCCTTCTCGGGGGACGTGGCCGGGGAACTCTTGTATCCTGCTCTCCATCGTTTCGGCTTTGCCAGCGTGTCCGAGCCGCTCGATTCCACCGGGTGGGCCAACCCGGCCATGCATCTGTCGGATTGCCGGATCACCAACGCCGTGCGCTGCCTGCCGCCGGCCAACAAGCCCACTACAGCGGAAATCCGCCAGTGCAACGGTTACCTGAAGGCCGAGATTTCCGCCATGCCCAACCTGAAAGCCATCCTGGCCCTCGGCGCCATTGCCCACCAGAGCATCCTGTGGGCCTTCGGTCAGAAGCCCAAGGACTACGTTTTCGGGCACAACGTCCGGCATACCTTGCCGGGAGGCGTCGTCCTCTTCGACAGCTACCATTGCAGTGGGTACAACTGGCGGACGGGGCGTCTCAGCCGGGAAAGCTTCGAGGCGGTCTTCGAGGGCATCCGCCGTTATCTGGACCAATGAGTTTCGACGCCAAGGCCTTCCTCGCCACCTTGCCCGACCTTCCTGGCGTGTATCGCATGCTGGGGGCGGACGGTGCCGTCCTCTATGTCGGCAAGGCCAAAAACCTGAAGAAGCGGGTGTCCTCCTATTTTCGGGACAACCTGTCGAGCCCGCGCATCGCCCACATGGTGAGCCAGATTGCCGCCATCGAGACCACCGTCACCCGGTCCGAGGCGGAGGCGCTGCTGCTCGAGAATAACCTCATCAAATCCCTGTCGCCGCGGTACAACATCCTGTTCCGCGACGACAAGTCCTATCCCTACATTATTCTTTCCCGGGGCAAGTATCCCAGGCTCGGTTTCTTCCGCGGCAATCCGGACCGCCGGGCGGACTATTTCGGGCCTTTCCCTTCCAGTTGGGCAGTGCGAGACAGCATCCACCTGCTCCAGAAGATGTTCCGGCTGCGGACCTGCGAGGATACGGTGTTCGCCAACCGGTCCCGTCCCTGTCTCCTGTACCAGATCAAGCGCTGCAGC
Organism: Actinomycetota bacterium; assembly: GCA_050259815.1. Classification (GTDB taxonomy): domain Bacteria; phylum Pseudomonadota; class Gammaproteobacteria; order Burkholderiales; family Rhodocyclaceae; genus JAGTRP01. The sequence continues at coordinate 2,176 of JBLNBI010000453.1, forward strand.
GGGCCTTGCGTCGACCTGATTTCCCCGGAGGCTTACGCTGGGGATGTGCAACTCGCTGCACTGTTCCTCCTCGGCAAGCAGCAGGAGGTGATCCGTCGCCTCACCGAGGCCATGGACGAGGCCTCCATGCGCCTTGCCTTCGAGCAGGCCGCCATCTATCGGGATCAGATCCAGTCCCTACGCCAGGTCCAGGAAAAGCAGTACGTTTCCAGCAGCAAGGGCGAGGATGCGGACGTGGTGGTGGCTATCCGCGAAGGCGGTCAGTTGTGCGTCAATCTCGCCATGGTCCGGGGCGGGCGGCACCTGGGGGATCGGCCGCAATTTCCCACCAATGCCGGGGATTCCTCTCCGGCGGAGGCTGTCGCTGCTTTCCTGCTCCAGCACTACTCCGCCCATCCCGCACCGGCCCGCATCCTGGCCAGTCCGCTGCCCGCCGAAGACGAAGAGGGCGAATCCGCAGCCATGCTGGCCGAGATGGTCGGGCGTTCGGTTCCCATCCAGGAGGCCCGGGCCGTCACCCACCGCATGTGGGTGGAAATGGCTATTCAGAATGCCAAGCTCGCCATCGCTGCCCGGACCCAGGCGACCGCCCTCCAGGAGCACCGGCTGGCAGCCCTCCAGGAGGCCCTGGGGCTCCCCGATCCGCTTCAGCGCATCGAGTGCTTCGACATCAGCCATACCCAGGGCGAGGCCGCCATGGCGTCCTGCGTGGTGTACCACGGCAACGGCATGCGGAAGTCCGAATACCGCCGCTACAACATCCGGGGCATCCAGCCCGGGGATGATTATGCCGCCATGCGCCAGGCAGTGACCCGCCGCTACGACAGCCTGGCGGAAGGGGAGGGCACAGCGCCGGACCTCATCCTCATCGACGGCGGCAAGGGGCAGGTGAGTTCCGCCTGGAGTGCCTTGGCGGATTTGGGCCTGACCAGCATCCCGATGCTCGGGGTGGCCAAGGGGGAGGAAAGAAAGCCCGGGCTGGAAACCCTGATTTTCCCGGAAGGGAGGGAACCGCTACAATTGCCGCCGGAACACCCGGCGCTGCATTTGATCCAGGAAATACGGGACGAGGCTCACCGGTTTGCCATATCCGGCCACCGTGCCCAACGGGGCAAGGCTCGCAAGACGTCGACATTGGAGAACATCCCGGGTGTCGGCCCGGCCCGGAGAAAGGCGCTGGTCGCCCGGTTCGGCGGCCTGCAGGGGGTTCTAGGCGCGAGCATCGATCAACTGGCCGCAGTACCCGGGGTTAGCCGGGACCTGGCCGAAAAAATATACGCTGCATTGCATTAATGCCATTCAACCTGCCCATCCTCCTGACCTGGCTGCGAATCATCGCTATCCCGCTGCTGATCGCCGCCTATTACGTGCCCGAGAACTGGGTAACGCTGCACGAACGCAACGTGGCGGCCACCGTGATCTTCATGGCAGCGGCTTTTACCGACTGGGCGGATGGTTATCTGGCCCGGCGCCTCAACCAGACCTCGGCCTTCGGCGCCTTCCTGGATCCGGTGGCCGACAAGCTCATGGTGGCTGCAGCCCTCATCGTCCTGGTGCAGTTGGATCGGGTGGATGCCATCGTCGCCTACATCATCATCGGCCGGGAAATCACTATTTCCGCCTTGCGGGAATGGATGGCCAAGATCGGCGCCTCCAAGAGCGTGGCGGTGTCCATGCTGGGCAAGATCAAGACGACGGCCCAGATGATGGCTATCCCGCTGCTGCTTTTCCATGCTCCCATCCAGGGTACCGATACCATGTTCTATGGGACGGCCCTGATCTGGGTCGCGGCGCTCCTGACCCTGTGGTCGATGGGATATTACCTGCGCATGGCCTGGCCGGAGATCGTGCAACGAAGCGGTGATCGCGGTTGACAATATCCCGACAGCGTCTATAATGCGCGCCTGTTCGATGCGGCAGTAGCTCAGTTGGTAGAGCGCAACCTTGCCAAGGTTGAGGTCGAGAGTTCGAGACTCTTCTGCCGCTCCAGATTTTCCGGGAAAAGCATTGTGGCTTTTCTCTTGAAGTTGTAAGGTTGGATTTTAGGCACGGCGCGATAGCAAAGCGGTTATGCACCGGATTGCAAATCCGTGTAGGTCGGTTCGACTACGGCTCGCGCCTCCAGAATTGTGCGGCAGTAGCTCAGTTGGTAGAGCGCAACCTTGCCAAGGTTGAGGTCGAGAGTTCGAGACTCTTCTGCCGCTCCAGTTAAGAAGGGAAAGCGCAAAGCGCTTTCCCTTTTTCGCATCTGGCGACCGAAAATCAGTTAGTCCGCCTGCCCGGATGGTGAAATTGGTAAACACAGCGGACTTAAAATCCGCCGCCGAAAGGCTTACGGGTTCAAGTCCCGTTCCGGGCACCAGTAGCGCCAGAGGATTTCCAAATGATCATTTATGACCTTTGCTGCGACAGCCAGCACCGCTTCGAGGGCTGGTTCCGAAGCGCCGAAGACTTCGAATCCCAATTGGAGCAGCGCCTCGTTACCTGTCCCCAGTGCGACAGCGAAGTCGTGCGGCGGGTACCGTCGGCAGTAGCCATTTCTTCAGGTGCCCGGGATGAGGCGGGAGCCGTGCCGGTACAACAGGATAACGTTGCGGCCGCGATGCCCGTCGGGTCCCAGGCCATGGCGCTGTATCGCCAACTGGCCAATCTCATGATGACGGCGAGCGAAGACGTGGGTAGCTCCTTCGCCGAGGAGGCGCGGCGCATCCATTACAAGGAAGCGCCGGAACGGCCCATCCGCGGCCAGACCTCGGACGAGGAATACGAAGCCCTCCAGGAGGAAGGTATCGGCGTGATCCGCCTTCCGGCCATCAAGAAGGAAGATCTCTCCTGAGAGAGTCCTCCTTGCCGAAGCTTAGCGCGGTGAGGCCGGCGCAGGCGGCGGGGGCGGCGGAGGCGCAGCCGTAGAGGCGGGAGGTGGCGGAGGGGGCGGCGGCGCCACCGTGAATTGCCCGGACACCGGCACTCGGTGTCCCTTGGCATACATGCACTGGATAAAAGCGTTGTCGTAGCGGCGCTGGGCGCCGTAGGCCGAGGTATCGCCTGCAGACGCCCCGGCCATGCTGCCTACGAGCAGTCCCGTGCCGGCTCCGACGCCGGCTCCCTGATTACCCCCGATAGCGGCTCCGGCGACGGCGCCGATGGCGGTGCCGGCCACGGCGCTGCGTGCCATGCTGTCGCTGGCGGCTTGGCCAGCGACCCGGCCTCCCGACTGCTCAAAGGCATACTGGCGGCAGAGGGAATCGTCAAAGCGGAACTGATCGAAACTCTTCCCCGTTCCCGGCAATACCATCACGCTCGGGGCAGTGGGATAAGTGACGCAGGCCCCCAGGAGTAGGAGGCTGGCGAGGGGAATGATCCGCTTGAAGGCGGGCATATCTTGCTCCATGGCTTATATCAGGACGGCGGGCGGGGCATCACCTTCTGCCAGCCTTCCGGGCATTGTTGCACGTAGGGGTAGTAGGTTCTGGAACTGTTGCAGTAATACCAGTAGCTCTGGGGAGGCGGGATTTCCGCCTGCTGTTCGATATACACGACAGGAGGCGGCGGCGCGACGGGTACGGCCACGACTGCCGGCGGGTAATAGGGACGGTAGAAGGGATCGTACCAAGGCCACAGCGGCGCACCGATGGAGATGCCGACACCCACACGGCTTCCGTGGTGCCGGCTTCCGCCATGGGCCCAGGCCGGGCTCGCGGCCGCCACTGCCATCCCGACCAGAAGCAGGGCGACGGGCAGTTTTGACAGTTTCATGGATTTCCCCAGGATTCTAAAGATCGTTCAACCGTGGCTCGCAGCGGGCGAGTGCCAGGACGATCCTCTTCTAGTATGCCCGGTATGTAATCCAGTTCAAGCCGGGAAACAATCTTTTACGTTTCCATCGGCTGATCGGATGCCCCATTCCCTGGGGAACGAAAGGGCGGGCGCCGATGCGTTTCAGGAACCGCTACGGGCGTCGTTGCTCCGGGCATGCCAGGCGGAGTAGTCGAAACCGTACCGGTCATCCGGCACTGTTTCCTGGTCTCCCTGGTCCTGAAGGGAGCGATGGGGCTTGTGATCCCAATAGAGGAACCACCCCTTGCGCTGCTCCTTCTCTTCCTCCGGATGTTCCTTCAGGAAGTGGGTCATGAAATCGGTGAATTCCGAAACGTAGCCAGTGTCCTGTTTTCCCTGGCTGGCGGGCGGTCCGTAGCGCATGATGCACACCTCCTTCAAATCCTTGGAGTTGCGCCGACGCACCGGGTTTCCCGGTCGAAGCTAGCGATGCCAGTACACCCGCACCAGATTCTCGGCATCGCTGTAGTGAAAATTCAGTTCGCCATGGCAGGCCCGGTGCAGGGCCTCCCCGAGACGGCGGGCCAAATGGATACCGGTGGTGGTGACCACCATGCCGCCGCCGTCGGCCGGCGCCTTTTCCATGATGCGTTCCAGGGGATGCTCGGACTGTTCCATTTCCGATTCGGATTCGATCAGGCGCTCCAATTCCTCCCGGTGCTGCATGAAGAAATTGCCGGAGACATGCACGAAGCCCACCGGAAATTGGTCATGGATGCGCCGGCAGGCGGGGCAGAAGGATTGCCTAGCATCGGGAGGCGCCTCCGCCCATGCCCAGCGCCCATCCTGGAAGACAACGTTGCATTGGGGGCAAACCGTTGGCTCTGGCGGCTTCATGGCCGGCCGGTAGGCATCGTGCTCCCTGTCCTCGATCAGGCGGTCTAGGCGAACCGGATGATGGACTGCGGCTTTGAATCGTTTCCCCATGGATGCCTCCGAAAATACAAATGCAGCCGGGGCTGCTCGCCAAAACCCGGTCGGCGCCTATTTCCTGACTTCCAGGCGGTTATTGACGTCATTGACGCCCAGGACGCACCAGGCATCGAACTCCGCCATCTGCCTTTCCTCTTCGGTGGCGATGACTCCCTGCATGGTTACGATCCCGCTGTTGGTGGTCAGGTTGATCTGGTCGGCGTGGGCAAGCAGGGGATCCATTTCGAGGGCCAGGCGGATGGCATCGCTCACCTCGTCGTCGCTGTCCATTTCGGCGGGAATGACCGCCAGGCGGTTGATGACGTTGCGGCAGCCCGGCACCCACCAGGCCAGCACCTCGGCGATACGCTTGTGGGACAGGCTGATGACGAAACCGTCCAGGGTGATGACCCCGTCGGTCACGGAAAAAGTGAAGTCGCCGCTCCGGTCTTCGTCCAGGGTCTGGTGGAGGGATTCGGTCTCGCCCTTGGCGGTGCGGCTGATGGCGCAGTTCTTGAGGTCGATCTGGCCGAGAACCAGTTGGGTATAGGAGTCGAGAATCTCCCCGTCGCTGCGCTGCTCGGCGGGGACGACGCAGAGCTGGTCTTCGACGGTGTCCAGGCCGTCGGCCTGGGCCGCCAGGCGGACCGCCAGCCGCTTGGCGGCGACGCTATCGACATCGCCATCGATGACCAGGCGATTGTCCTTCACTTCCACGTGCAGGGGAGAGGAACGGCTCCTGATGCGGGGTTCGCCCTCGATGGCCGCCTGCACCTTTTTCAAGAATCCTTCGTCACCAATCACAATGCCACCTCCAATTCCGGTTGATCCAATCCCTCGGCCAACCCGAAGAGGTCACAAGGTGGGCGTCGTGTCATGGATATGGGTTTTCTCGTGCTGCCCCTGGCAGGTCAGGCAGCGCTTGGCCGCAGGGAATACCTGGAGCCGCTCGAAGTCGATGGTCAGCCCGCAGTCGATGCAGTTGCCGTAGTCGTTCTGGTCGATGCGTTCCAGGGCCGCCTCGATTTCCCTGATTTCTTCCACGTCCCGATGGACCATGGCGTTGTCCAGATCCACGAGGAGATCGGCCACCGACGCATCTCCCACGTCGGGTATGCCTGCCAACTCACCGTAGGGATGCTCCCCGGTGCGTTCCAGGACTTCCATGATCTGGTCCCGCAAGGCGTCACGGCGACGCTGCAGGGCATCTTTCAACTGCTGGATTTGGTCTTCGTTCAGTTGAGTCATCGGTCACTCCCTTGGTGCGCCCATTCGAGCTTCATGTTTCGGGATGGCGGCCGGCCGAGGCCGGCTGCAATCCTTCCGACTACCTTCGGCGCTTCCGGCTGCTGAGCTGTTGCGTTTCGTCTCCTCGGAGACGACTGCGACAACGTCAGCGGGAAGACCGGGGCATGTCGCTGCGGCGGGTGACCAGCCACCCGATCAGCGCACCGACGCCCACCGCTGCCCCGGCCGTGGTCCACGGATGGTCATGGGCGAAGGTGTTGGTGGCCCGGGCAGCCGTCTGGGAATAATCGATGGCCTTCTGCTTCAGGACATCGAGGTCGTCCTTGGCCACGGCCCAGTGTTCCTTCAGCTTGTCCCGGGCTGCGTTGTAGCGCTCGGAAACCTTCTCCTGGGCGGTGTTCATCATTTGCGATGCATCGGACGCCATGGACTCGGTCTGGGTTTCGGCCGACTTCACCATGGGGTCGCTCATATAGTCAGACATGCTTATCTCCTTTTAGTGGACGCCGCATCGGAAGCGGCTGTTTCAGGGAACCCGGCCGGGAGCCCGCGCCGAAAGAGAACGCAAGCGCTCGTGCCACCAGGGCGCTGAAGATGAAATCGAAGCGGATGACCTGTTCCGGTCGTTGGGGCCGCATTACGATGCAATGAATTAACCAGACCTGTTTTTGGGTATGCCAGGGCTGGTGTAGTTCCGGAGAACTGAAAAAAACCGGCGGTTTCAGCCGGTTTTTGCGCGATTCGCTGCGGCGGTGATGGCGTCGGCAAAGGTTTCGGTCAACTGGACGGGGAAGTCGTGGCCCATGCCTTCCACCATCCGAAGCTCGGCGCCCGGGATGTTCTTCGCCACATCCTTGCCGCCCTCGACCCGGATAAGGGGATCGGCCGCGCCGTGGAGAACCACGGTGGGAACCGAAATGGTCCGCAGCAGGGGCCGGCGGTCGCCGTTGGCCATGAGGGCCGCGAGCTGGCGGGCTACCCCCTGGGGATAGAAGCCGCGGTCATATTCGGTTTCGAACAGGCGACGCAGCCGTGCCTCGTCGGTGGGATAGGCCGGGCTCTCCACCGCCCGGAAGCGCTGGATGCCGTCGGCGACGATGCTGTCCCTGTCCCGGCGCTTGGGCAGGGGCGCGAAAAGGGCCCGGGCGGCGGCCGGGGTGGGCGGCGGCAGCAGGGGATTGCCGCTGGACGACATGATGGTGGTGAGCGACAGGGTGCGCTCGGGACGGCGGGCGGCGATAAGCTGGGCCACCGCCGCTCCGAGGGAGGCGCCGACGACATGGGCCCGGTCGATCCCCAGGGCATCCAGGAGGCCCACGCTGTCCGCCGCCATGTCCTCGAGGGAATAGGGAGACAACGGCAGCTTGCCGCTTTTCAGGGCGGCGCCGAGATCGGGAAGAGGGGCCTGGTCGAGGTGGGTGGAAAGGCCGCAATCCCGGTTGTCGAAGCGGATCACCCGGTATCCCCTGGCCACCAGCAAGTCGCACAGTTCCTGGTTCCAGCGGATCATGTGGGCTCCCAGCCCCATGATGAGCAGGATGGCCGGCGCCTTGGCGGAACCGAAGCTTTGGTATTCGAGGGTGATGCCGTTGGCGATGGCTTGGGTCATGGGGACAGGGGATTCCGGGAATGGGGGGCGGGGCAGACACAATTCATTACAGTTCCTTACAGCAGGCGGCACGGCCGGCCCCTACAGTGTGGCCATACAGCAGGTCGCAATGCTACTCGTAAGGAGAGAAGAATGAACAAGTTCTGGATTCCGGCGCTGGTCGCCACGGTTGCTTTCAGTGCCAATGCCTTCGCCCATGGCGGCTGGGACGATGGCGACCACTGGCGGCACCATCGCCATCATCACCATGATTACCAGCGCGTGGTGGTCGAGCCGGTCTATGTGGCTCCCCCCGCCGTCGTGTACCAGGCGCCGCCCCAGGTGGTCTATCGGGAGCAGGTGGTCTATCGCGACCGTCCAGTCTACTACCAGGCTCAGCCGACCTATGCGCCGGCGCCGGCCCCTGCCTATTCCAGCTATGGCGGCAACCGGTTGGCAGGCCAGGCCATCGGCGCGGTGGCCGGCGGCGTCATCGGCAACCAGGTCGGCCGCGGCAACGGCCGGGTCGTGGCGACTGCCGCCGGGGCGGTTATCGGCAGCATCGTCGGCGGCAACGTGGCGACGGGTTACAGCTACTGACCTCGGTGACCGGTGACGAAGCCAGGCGGCTTGGTTGCCGGCGACGCCCCCCGCGGAACGTCCGCGGGGAAGGGTGTGCCTAATCGGGTTGTTCCCTTGTTTCGTGCCGTCCCAGGCCGGCGCGCCAACCCATGACCGCACGCCCACTTCTGCCCGGCATGACCCTGACGCCGGAGCACGCCAGGCAGCTGGAAGCCCTGGTAAAGACCCTTTCTCCCGATGAAGCCCTGTGGATCAGCGGCTATCTGGCGAGCTTCGCCCGCCATGCCGTCCAGCCGGTTCCCGATCCGGTCCAGCCGGCGCTGTTGATCCTCCACGGTTCGGAAACCGGCCATGGCGCCGGCCTGGCACGGTTGGCCGAAAGGAAGGCTGCCGCCCGGGGGCTAACGGCCCGCAACGTCGCCATGGTGGATTTCCGGACCCAGGAACTCCACGAAGTCCGCCAGCTCCTGGTCATCGCCAGTACCCATGGAGATGGCGATCCGCCGCCCGCCGCGGTGGATTTCTATGACTTTATCATGGGCCGCAAGGCGCCCCGGCTGGAGGGGCTGAAATTCGCGGTGCTGGGCCTCGGGGATTCGACCTACGAGCGCTTCTGCCAGACCGGGAAGGACCTGGACCTGCGCCTGGAGGCCCTCGGAGCGCAGCGGATTCACAACCGGGCCGACTGCGACGTGGATTACGAAGCCAAGGCCGATGCCTGGCTCGACGAGGTATTGGAACTGTTCGCCCGGGAGACGCCCGCCCGGGCGGCCCCAGTCGTTGCGCCGACAGTTCCGGTCGAAAGCGTGCAGTCCGACGCCCATCATCCCTTTGCCGCCACCCTGCTGGAAAACCTCGTCCTCAACGGTCGGGGCTCCGAGAAGGAAACCCGCCACATCGAGCTTTCCCTGGCCGGGTCGGGGCTGGTGTGGGAGCCCGGGGATTCCCTCGGTATCCTGCCTGAGAACGATCCCGCCCTGGTGGCGGAACTGTTGGCGGCCCTGAATCTGCGTCCGGACCAGCCCCTGGCGGAGGAGGGCAAGGAAATTCCCCTGGCCGAGGCGCTCACCCGGCGCTTTGAAATCACCGCCCTGACCCCGGGATTCGTCGCTGCCTATGGCGAGGCTGCCGATGCGGCGCCCCTGCGCGCCCTGGCGCTTCCCGAGAAGCATGGGGAACTCCGGCAGTACATGGCCGGCCGGCAGCTGATCGACGTGGTGGCCGAGTTTCCCGCCCGGGGGCTGGACGGGAACGTCTTTGTGGCCATGCTGAGGAAGATGCAGCCCCGACTCTATTCCCTGGCTTCCAGCGCCGCGGCCTACCCGGAAGAAGCCCATCTGACCGTCGCCGTGGTCCGTTACCTCAGCCTCGGCCGCAAGCGCCAGGGACTGGCCTCCGCCTACCTGGCCGATCGGCTTGGCAGCGACGGCAAGGTGCCGGTGTATCTGTCGTCCAACGGGAATTTCCGGCTGCCGGCGGACGATTCCACTTCCATCATCATGGTCGGTGCGGGCACCGGGGTGGCCCCTTTCCGGGCCTTCCTCCAGGAGCGGGAAGCCCGGGGGGCGACGGGGCGTAACTGGCTCTTCTTCGGCGAGCGGCGCTTCCGCACCGATTTCCTCTACCAGGTGGAATGGCAGCGCTTCTTGAAGGACGGACTCCTCACCCGCATGGATGTGGCCTTTTCCCGGGACCAGGCGGAGAAGATCTATGTCCAGCACCGCCTGCTGGAAAAGGCGAGGGAGGTCTTCGCCTGGCTGGCGGAGGGCGCCTGCTTCTATGTCTGCGGCGACGCGAGCCACATGGCCCCGGACGTCCACCGGGCCCTGGCCGCCATCGTCGCCCGGGAGGGCAGCATGGATGCCGAGGCGGCGGAGGAATACCTGAAGCGCCTCCAGCGGGAGCGGCGCTACCAGCGGGACGTCTACTAAGAAGGAGTTTCCATGGCCGATGCCGACCATCCGGCGGACCTCAGCCGGGACCTCTCCCAGCCCCTGGAGAACCTGAATCCGGCCGAGGCCCTCAAGGCCGGCAGCCGTTTCCTGCGGGGAAGCATTGCCGAGGGGCTGGAGGATAGGCTCACCGGGGCCATTCCCGGCGATGACCCGCAGTTGCTCAAATTCCACGGCATCTACCAGCAGGACGACCGGGACCTCCGGGACGAGCGCCAGCACCAGAAGCTGGAGCCCGCCTATGAATTCATGGTGCGCCTGCGCCTGCCGGGGGGCGTGTGCCAGCCCTGGCAGTGGCTGCGGCTGGACGAGCTGGCCTGCCAGTACGGCAATGGCACCCTGCGCCTCACCACCCGGCAGACTTTCCAGTTCCATGGCGTCCTCAAGGGAAATCTCAAACCGGCCCTCCAGGGAATCAATGCGGCCCTGCTGGATACCCGGGGCACCTGCGGCGACGTGAACCGGGGCGTCCTCTGCTCACCCTATCCAGTCCCCTTCCATGGCCGGCTCTACGAACTCGCCAAGGAACTGAGCGACCGGCTTTCGCCCCGCAGCCGCGCCTACCATGAAATCTGGCTGGACCAGCAGCCGGTGGCGGGCGGAGAAGAGGAGCCCATCTACGGGCCCACCTATCTGCCCCGCAAGTTCAAGATCGTCTTCGCCGTCCCGCCCATCAACGACGTGGATGTCTATGCCCAGGACCTGGGCTTCATTGCCATCGCCGAGGAGGATGTCCTGGTGGGCTTCAACGTCAGCGTCGGTGGCGGGATGGGGCGCACCGACCGGGAGCCGGCCACCTATCCCCGTCTGGCCGACGTCATCGGCTTCTGCCCGCCCCAGCGGGTTGTGGAGGTGGCCGAGGCCGTGGTGGGCATCCAGCGGGACTACGGCGACCGGGTGGATCGCAAGCACGCCCGCTTCAAATACACCCTGGATGACCGGGGGCTGGACTGGTTCAAGGCCGAGTTGGAGCGCCGCCTCGGGGAGCCGCTGGAAGCGCCCAGGCCCTTCCGCTTCGAGACCAACTGCGACCCCATCGGCTGGACCTCGGGGGCGGACGGCGCTTCCCATTACACCCTGTTCGTGGAAAACGGCCGGGTCAAGGACGGGATGATGGCCGGCCTGCGGGAGATCGCCCGCATCCACGGGGGTGATTTCCGCCTCACCCCCAACCAGAACCTCATCATTGCCTACATCGCCCCGGAGCAGCGGGCCTGGATATCCTCCCTGCTGGCGGAATACGGCCTGGACCGCCGGCCCGGCTTGCTGCGCCAGAACGCCATGGCCTGCGTGGCGCTCCCCACCTGCGGGCTGGCCATGGCCGAAAGCGAGCGCTATCTGCCCGATCTGGTGACCAGACTGGAGACGGCCCTGGCCGAGTGCGGCCTCTCGGAGGAGCCCATCACCCTGCGCATGAGCGGCTGCCCCAACGGCTGCTCCCGGCCCTATATCGCCGAGATCGGCTTCAGCGGCCGGGGGCCGGGCAAATACAATCTCTACCTGGGCGGCGGCTTCCACGGCCAGCGGCTCAATTGCCTGTACCTGGAAAACGCGGGCGAGGAGCGGATCATGGAAGCCCTGGTCCCCATCCTGCGCCGCTATGCGGCAGAGCGCACGGCGGGGGAGCGCTTCGGCGACTTTGTCGTCCGCGTGGGCATCGTTCGGGAAATCCGCCAGGGCAGGGAATTCAACGC
>JBLNBI010000454.1:0-7989 GCA_050259815.1 Actinomycetota bacterium
GCCCTCCAGAAGGCCGGCCTGACCCTGGACCAGATCGACGTGATCGAATCCAACGAAGCCTTCGCTGCCCAGTCCATCGCCGTGGCCCGCGGCCTCGATCTGAACCCGGCCAAGACCAACGTGAACGGCGGCGCCATCGCCCTGGGTCACCCGGTCGGCGCCACCGGTGCCGTCATCGTCACCAAGCTGCTGCACGAAATGCAGCGCTCCGGTGCCCGTTACGGCATGGCCACCATGTGTATCGGCGGCGGCCAGGGTATCACCACCATCTACGAGCGCATCTAAGCAGTCGCCCTCGGCGGTATCGAAACCCGGCGGAGCAATCCGCCGGGTTTTTCTTTTGTACCTTCTGCACCAAATCCGGTAGGCAGGCTCTAAGCCACAGTTTGGCCGTCAGGAGATGCCGTGACTTATTGCGTCGGAATGCGTCTCGACGCGGGCTTGGTCTTCCTTTCCGATTCCCGGACCAATGCCGGTGTCGACCACATCAACAGCTTCCGCAAGATGCATTTCTTCGAGCGCCGGGGGGAGCGGGTACTGACCCTGATGACGGCGGGTAACCTGTCCATCAGCCAGTCCGTGGTCAATACCCTGCGGGAACGCCTGGAATCCTCCCGGGGCGCCAATCTCAACAAGGTGCCCAACATGTTCGAGGCGGCCAAGCACATCGGGGATTGCCTGCGGGAGGTCCATGACCGGGACGCCAACGCCCTCAAGAATTTCGGGGTCGATTTCTCGGCGTCCTTTATCCTGGGGGGGCAGATCAAGGGCGAGGAGCCCCGGCTCTTCAATATCTACGCCGCCGGCAACTTCATCGAGGCGACCCGGGAGACCCCCTATTTCCAGATCGGGGAATCCAAGTACGGCAAGCCCATCATCGATCGGGTCATCAACAGCCGCACCTCCCTGGACGAGGCCGCCAAGTGTGCCCTCATTTCCATGGATTCCAGCATCCGCTCCAACCTGTCGGTCGGGCTGCCCCTGGACCTGCTCATCTACGAGCGGGATGCCCTGCGGGTGGGGCACCATTACGTGATCACCGAGGACAGCGCCTATTTCAACCAGATTCGGCGACTATGGGGGGAGCGGCTTCGACAGGTCTTTTCCGAACTCCCCGAACCGGACTGGGACAACCTCCACCTTACCGCCGAAACCCTGCGGCAGACGCCGGCTACCGGCCGGCGGCGCAGCGAAAGCCGGGGGGACTGAGCGACCTATATCAGGGGATGGGCGGGCTGGAGCAGCAGGGACTCGAACTGCTCCGCCCCCACCGGCTTGCCGTAGAAATACCCCTGGCCAAAGTGGCTGCCGTGGGCCCGCAGGAAAGCTTCCTCGCTGCCCCGTTCGATGCCCTCCGCCACCACCGACAGTTTCAGGGCATGGGCCATGGAGAGGATGGCCTTGACCAGTTCAGCGCTGTTCCGGTCGCTGGTGATGCCGCTGACGAAGGAGCGGTCGATCTTCAGCGTCTGGATGGGGAAGCGGTGGAGATAGCCCAGGGCGGAATAGCCGGTGCCGAAATCGTCGATGGCGACGGAGAAGCCCGCCGCAGTGAGCTTCTCTAGGGTTCTACGAATCTTCTCGCAGTCGTCGAGAAGGACGCTTTCGGTAATTTCCAGTTCGATCCAGGCGGGACGGCAGCGGGTGCGTTCGGCGATGGCGCAGATGCTTTCCGCCAGATTGCCGTGGCGGAACTGGCGGCTGGAAAGATTGACCGCAACCCGCAGGGGATCGTTGCGCCCCTGGTTCCAGCGGGCGGCCTGGGCGAAGGCGGTGGCCAGGGCCCATTCCCCCATGCCCAGGATGAGGCCGGTATCCTCGGCCACGGGAATGAAGCGATTCGGCGGCACCTGGCCGAGGCCGGGATTGCGCCACCGCATCAGGGCTTCGGCCCCGACCAGGCGCCCGGCGGCGAGATCCACCTGGGGCTGGTAATGGAGCTGCAACTCGTCCCGTACCACGGCATGGCGTAGTCCGCCCTCGATCTGCAGGCGTTCCCGGGATTTTTCGGTCAAGTCGGCGGTGTAGAAACGGTAACAGGCCGGGCCGCATTTCTTGGCATCCCCGAGGGCAGAATCGGCAAATTGCAGCAGGCGGCCGACGTCGTCGGCGTCGGCGGGGGATAAGGCGATGCCGATGCTCACGGTGATGAAGATTTCGCTATCCCGGTGCCGGAAGGGCGATGCGATGCCGTCGAAAATCTTTTCGGCGACCCGCTCCAGGTCGGCGGTCACACGCATTTCCGGCAGGACCACGGCGAACTCGTCACCGCTCAGGCGGGCGACGGTATCGTAGTCCCGGAGGAGGGAACGCAGCCGCTCCCCGAATTCGATCAATACCCGATCCCCAACCCCATGGCCGAAACTGTCGTTGACCTCCTCGAACCGGTCCAGGTCGATGAGCATGAGCCCCATGAGATTGCCCCGTTCCGTAGCGTCGGCCATGGCTTGGCGGGCTTGCTCGATGAGGTGGGCACGGTTGGGAAGACCGGTCAGGATGTCGCAGTAGGTGAGGTTGTGGAGATAGCCCTCGTAGTTCTTGAGTTCGGTGATGTCCTGGGTGGTGCCGATGAGACGCAGGGGGTTCCCGGATTCCGGGGCGTACTCCACCAGCACCTTGCTGTGGAGATGGGCGATCTGCCCGTTCGCCCGGGTGATCCGGTAGCTGTAGGAGATTTCCGGGCTTTGGTGCCGGTAGGCGTCGTGCAGGATGCCGACGACCCGGTCCCGGTCTTCGTCGATGATCTCGGCCAGGACTTCATTCACGTGGGGCCGCCAGGCGGCAGGGCGGTCGAAAATGCGGCACACCTCTTCGGAAACCAGGGATTCCTCGCTCCGATAGTCCCACTCCCAATGGCCGATGTGGGCCTGGGCCTCGGCCAGTTCGAGCCGCCGCTGGCTTCTCTTCTGGACCGAGATGTCGCGCCCGACGGCCAGGACGCCGCTCACTTGGCCGTTCTCGTCCAGCTCCGGGGTCAGGCGGACCAGGCTGTTGATGACACGGCCATGGTCTCCCTGCCACTCCAGTTCGATGTCGCGGCTGACACCCGTTTGGATGACCTCCCGGAGGCTGGTTTCGTAGGCTTCCATCGCCGGGGACCAGGGCCCTTCCGTCGGGCGCCGCCCCAGCAGGTCGACCACCGGTTTTCCGCTGGCGGCGACCAGGGCTGGATTGGCGTAGATGCGGACGCAATTGCGGTCGTAGCGGGCAATGGTGTCCGGGGAGTTTTCCACGAGGACATGGAATTTCTCCTGGTATCGGCGTTTCAGCTCGGCCGTGTATGCCTGGTCGGAAATGTCCCGGACCAGGCATAGGTTGTAGGGCTCGTTGTGATACAGGAACTGCTGGATCCGGATTTCCACGGGAAAGCAGTGGCCGTTTTTTCGGCGGTGGCGGCTCTTCAGGGTAAACATGCCCTCGTCCCGCCGTTTCTGTTCGAGGGCTATCCAGTCTTCCTGGGTGAAATCCGGGTCGATGTCGAAAACCGTCATCTGGAGCAGTTCGTCTCCGGAATACCCCAGGGCCCGGCAAGCCTCGCCATTGACGTGGATGAACCGGGCATCGCCGTTGACGAGGTAGATGGCCTCCCGGACCAGATCCAGGGCGAAATCCAGGATGGAAAGGCGATGGGCCGTATCCCGCGGCCTCTCCGGAATGGTGTCCTCGAGGGGCCACTTGCGGTTGAGGCAGCGTTTAGGCGGTTGGTTCATCGGGTGCTCCATCTGGATTTCTGTGCCTGTTGTAGTGCGGGCGCTACGGCGTGCCCGACTGGGCCCGGGCGGCAGCGCCGGCGCTCGTGGCCGGCGGCGCGCTATAGGCGCCCGTTCCCCCCGTCCCCCTGGAGGCCGATTCAAGGCTCATGCAGTCACTCTCCCTCGTTTGATTCCGATGTGTTGGCCCCATCGGTAGAGGAGGGAAGGATCACCCGGATGCCGCTGGGACAGGAATCAGGCTGAACTGAATTTGGGGTAGGTGAATACGAACGTCGGGTAAGGACTGGGGTGGATCATGTAGGAGTGGGTGTCGGCGGTGTAGGGATATTCCGACGTCTGGACGGTCGGCGATCGCCTTGAGGATCAGGCCGGGAAGCGGAGGATGATTTCGGTGCCCTGGCCGGGGGCGCTGCGGATATCCAGATGGCCGCCGAGCATGACCGAGCGTTCCCAGATGCCGAGAAGCCCGAAGGTCTTGGGGCGGGGCGCGAGGGGATCGAATCCCTTGCCCTTGTCCCGGACCCTCAGGACCAGGTCGGTCCCTTCCCGTTCCAGGAACACCTCGGCACGGTCGGCGCCGGAGTGCCGGGCGACATTGCCGAGGGATTCCTGGACGATGCGGAAGAGGGCGGTGGCGCGCGGGTCGCCCAGGTCGATGCCCTCGATGCCGTGGAAGGTGCATTCGATGCCCTGGTTCTTGCTGAAGTCGAGGACCAGCCATTCCAGGGCGGGGATGATGCCCATGTTGAGGGGATTGGGCCGCAGTTCGGCAACGGCTTCCCGCAGGCCGTCGATGACCAGGTCCACCTGGGAAAGGAGGGCGGGAAGCCTTTCCCGGAAGGCGGCGGGGTCCGTCCATACCCGTTGCACGGAAAGGCCCATGCGCAGGGAACCCAGAAGCTGCCCGAGTTCCTCGTGAAGGTTGCGGGCGATGCGGCGGCGCTCCTCTTCCCGGACTTCCTCCCGGTGGGCCGTGAGTTCCTGCAGTAGCCGGCGGGATTCCTCGAGGCGATCGGCGGCTTCCCGGGCGGCGGTGATGTCATGGGCAATCCCGAGCACGGCGATGGGACGGCCTTCGGCATCGCGGATCGGGGCCTTGACCGTTTCCACCAGGGCCCGCCGCCCGTCGCTGGCATAGGTGATCCACTCCTCATTGAACCTGGGGCGGTCGGCCAGGATGGCTTCCAGGTCCTTCTGGCGGAAGAAGGCGGCAAGCTCCTGGTCCACAAAGGCGA
This sequence comes from Actinomycetota bacterium, assembly GCA_050259815.1. GTDB lineage: Bacteria > Pseudomonadota > Gammaproteobacteria > Burkholderiales > Rhodocyclaceae > JAGTRP01. Next base: position 4,949 of record JBLNBI010000454.1, read on the forward strand.
AATCGGTCTGGCCGATCACCTGGTCTTCCCTGAAGCCGCAGAACTCTTCGAAGAGCGGGTTGCACGCCAGGTAACGGCCTTCGGCATCCTTGATCCAGGCCATGTCCGGGAGTGCCCGGAAGAAGGTGCGCAGGATTCCCTGCTCTTGCTGCAGGCGGGCCACCACCGCATTCAGACCGTCGCCGTGTTCGGGGCCGGAATGCCGCTGACCCAGGCGGAATGCGGCGATCGGGAGAACGACGAGGAGCGCGGCTGCGGCCGGCAGGAAGACCCCTTCCGCCTGGGAGCCAGCGGCGCTCCAGGCCACCGCCAGGGCCAGGGCAGCTACCAGGAGCCAGGTGAGCTTGTCGGCGCGGGCCATGGTTGGGGGCTTACAGGTAGGGCGATTGCCGGCCGGCCGCGGGCATATCCGCGGCGGTGGACAAGGCCTCGGCAACGGCGGGGTCGATGAAGGGCTTGCCCAGGGCAACCTCGCGAATGGCATCGATGAGGATTTCCGCATCCTGGCCCTTGGCCACGAAGCCGTTGGCCCCGGCCTGCAGGGCCCTGACCACGATCTGGGCCTCGTTCTGTATGGAGAGCACCAGGATGGGGAGGTCCGGATAGAGGCGGCGGATATGGGAGATCAGCGCTGCGCCGCAGAGGCCGGGCATGCGCAGGTCGAGGAGAAGGAGATCGATCCCGCCCCGGGCCAGCAATACCAGGGCGTCCGGGCCGTCGGCCGCCTCTCCGGCCACCTGGAGATCGGGAAAGATGTCGAAGAGTTGCCGGAGGCTTTCGCGGATGAGGGTATGGTCGTCGGCGACCAGAAGACGGACTTGGCGTGCCATGGTGCGGATAACTGCCTCTCTTCCTGGGCTAGGCGGATTCGAAAAGGTGGCGGTAACGGCGGGAGAGATGTTCCCGGCTCATGTCGACCAGACGGGCGACGGCGGTGAAGGAGACACGCTCGCCATTCCGGCGGAGCTTGTGGATGGCGCGGAGCACGCCTTCCTCGGTGGAGCTGACCCGCAGGCGATGGGTCCGGAAGGCGCCGACCCGCATCGCTTCCCGGGCTGGGTTGGCCGGCACGGGTTGGGATGCCGCGGCGGACGGCGACAGCCACAGGTATTCCCGATGTCGGCCGCGCCGGGGGGGCGAGTGGGCTGCCGACAGGTAGTCCACCCGCTGCCAGCCGAGTGCTTCCAGGTCGCTTTCGATTCCCCCCTCGCATCCCGACCAGAGGGCCATGCCCTCGATCCGGGCCAGGGCGTCGACCAGGGGGTTGCGGATTTCTCCTTCCGGTGTCGCCCCGTGCCCGCAGAGGCCGTTCCGGTCCAGGTAGAAGAGGGTATGGGGGCCGTCGTTGCGGGCGATGAGCGATGACCAGTCGTCGGCCTCGACGCGGATTCCGGCCAGGCGGCGATGGACGGCGGGCAAGCGTCCGATGCCGGCCAGCCAGCGCCGCAGGATGTGGCTTTCGCCCGCCGGGAGGTCGTCCAGGGCACCGCCGGAACCCCGGGCGGTGAGGCTGCGGGAGCAATAGTGCCGAAGGATGAAGCGGCGGGCCGATTCCACCGGGTCTGCCGCTGAAAAATGGGCCGGCAGGGATTCCCCGTGGAAGCAGCGGGTGGACTCGCAGGCCTGGTGCATCAGCCGGAAAGACTTGGGCTCCCGCAATACGTCCAGGAAATTCGCCAGTTCCGGATGGGCAGCGTTGTAGACCTCCACCTGGGCGGGGGGCTTGGCGAGGAGTACGCCCAGGCTGCCGCCGAAGGGGGCAACGAAGTTCCGGTGTTCAGGGAAGAGGCAGGCGATGCGCGGGCTTTGTTTTGCTTTGCCGTCGAGCCAGGAGATCGGGGAGGACATGCTCATATCGGTTGTTTCCGAAGATGGCATAGCTTCCCAGATGTCGGTTCCTCCAACTATCGGGCCGACCTGAAATGTCGGTAAGGAAGCCGGTAGGGCGGGTAGGGATCGCCCGACGGCAGGTAGGTCTATTCCAGAATGTCGTTTTCCAGGGCGTAGCGCACCAGGTCCGCGTTGGTGGCGAAGTCCATTTTTTCCATGAGCCGTGCCTTGTGGGTGGACACCGTCTTGTTGCTGATGGCCAGCTGGGTGGCGATGTCATTGACGCTGACGCCCCGGGCGAGAAGGCGGAGAATCTGGAACTCCCGGTCGCTGAGGCGCAGGTGGGAGGGTTCCGAAGAGTCGGAAGAGGCGCCGAAGACCATTTGCTCCGCCAGTCCGGGGTCGATGAAGCGCCCTCCGGCGGCCACCTTGCGGATGGCGGCGAGGAGGGTTTCCGGGTCCTGGTCCTTGGTGACGTAGCCGTTGGCTCCGGCCTTGAGGGCCCGCCGCGCCACCTGGAGCTCGTTGTGCATGGAAAGCACCAGGATGGGGAGGTTGGGGTAGTGGTGCCGGATGCGGGTGATGAGATCCTCGCCGCAGATGCCGGGCATGGTCATGTCGAGGAGGGCCAGGTCGATGCCGTCCTGGCGCAGACGGTCCAGCACCACCCCGCCCTGGGTGGCTTCGGCCACCACCTGGATGTCGGGAACCAGGGAAAAGAGCTGCTTGAGCCCTTCCCGCATGATGGCATGGTCGTCGGCCAGCAGGATGCGAATCATGGATGTCCCCCCTTTTCTTTCAGTTACTTATCGGTATGGTAACCCGGACCCGGGTACCTTGGCCGGGGGCGGTATCGATGATTGTAGTGCCGCCCACGGCAAGGGCGCGTTCCCTCATGCCCACCAGCCCGAACTTCTGCGGCCCGATGCGCTCGGCATCGAAGCCCTTGCCGTTGTCCGCAATTTCCAGGACGTAGCAGCCGTTGTCTTCCTCGAAGCTGATCCGCACCCGGTCGGCCTCGGAGTAGCGGGCCGCGTTGGTGAGGGATTCCTGGGCGACCCGGAATAGCACCATGGCCAGATCCTCCTCGACCCGCAGGTTCTCGGGCATGGGGCCCAGTTCGCAAGGGATGCCCGTCCTGTGCTGGAAATTCGCAGCCAGCCAGTCCAGGGCCGAAGCGATACCCATGTCCAGGGCGGAGGGGCGCAGGG
>JBLNBI010000455.1:0-15369 GCA_050259815.1 Actinomycetota bacterium
GGACGCCCTGGATACCGGCGACCCCCATCTTTCCCAGGCCATCTCCCGGGCCAAGCGGGTGGTGGGCAAGGAAATTCCGCTTCTCATCCTGGGGGAGTCCGGTGTCGGCAAGGAAATGTTCGCCAAGGCCTTCCATGCCGCCGGCCCACGCCGCTCGGGGCCCTTCGTGGCATTGAACTGCGCCGCCATCCCCGAGAACCTGATCGAGTCCGAGCTGTTCGGCTATGTCGGCGGCGCCTTCACCGGCGCCCGGCGGGAGGGCTACACCGGCAAGATCCAGCAGGCCAGCGGCGGCACCCTGTTCCTGGACGAGATCGGCGATATGCCCCTCAACCTCCAGGCCCGGCTGCTGCGGGTCCTCCAGGAGCGCATGGTGACGCCCCTGGGCGGGGCCAAGTCCATCCCCGTGGACATTTCCCTGGTCTGCGCCACCCACCGCCAATTGCCGACGGCGGTCAAGGAAGGCCGTTTCCGCCAGGATCTCTACTATCGGGTGAACGGCCTGTCGGTCACCCTGCCGCCCCTGCGGGAGCGGGAGGACATCCGCCAGATCGTTGCCAGCATCCTCGCCCAGGAAGCGCCCGCCGGCCGGTGTGTCCGGGTGTCCGAGGAGGCATTGCAGCTGTTCGAAAGCTATCCCTGGCCGGGCAACATCCGGCAGCTCCAGAATGTCCTCCGGGTGGCGATGGCTCTCCTGGACGACGATGATGGGTTGATTGGGCCGGAACACCTGCCGGACGAGGTGCTCTCCCATGAGGAGTTCGATGTCCCGGCGGTGGCCGCGGCGGCGACCGTTGCCGCGGCAGGCAGCGCCCTGGCGTCCCTGGAGCAGATCGAGCTGCAGGCGGTGGAACGCATGCTGAAGGAGCACCGGGGCAATGTGTCGGCTGCCGCCCGGGCCCTCGGGATCAGCCGCAATACCCTGTACCGGAAGCTGGGGCGGCTGTAGCGGCTTGAACGGTGTCGTTTGCGGCGCGCCCCCGAAGGGGGCCGCCGTCAACGGAACTGGGCAGCCGTCCGCTCCATGATCCTCTTCGCCAGTCCGTTGCCGGATGCCGCCTCGTCCCGGGGACGGAAGACCAAGGTCGTTCTACCGCTTCCCTTCAGGCGGTAGAGGGCGATGGTCAGCGGGCAGTCGGCGATGCGGTCCGGGTCCTTCTGCACCAGCTTGGCCGCCACGGCAACGCTGCAGAAGCTGAAGATCTCGGCCCGCTCGTAGATGTCGGCGCCATGATGGAGGGTGGCATCGGTACGGTGCAGCATGTCGCCGAACTGGCTCACCGGGCCGAGGATCAGTCCTTCCCCCTCGATGGCTTCCACCAGGGCTTCCCGCACCTCGTCATAGCCGGCAACCGCCAGCTCCTGGCGCAGGATATCGGCGGCAACCGCCGGAAGGGCGCTCAACAGGGCCAACGCCAGGAAAAAAGGCGACGCCCGGAGGCGCCGCAAGGAAGGAGACTTCATGCAAGAAGAAGCTGCCCTGGGGGGCAGCGGTAGCGGTCAAAAGAACATGATACCGCCCAGGGAGAGGGTGCGGTTCCGGTCCTTGTTGCCCGTGTCCTGGGTGTTGGTGATGCGCTCCTCGTTGAATTCGCCCACCAGGGTGATGTACTTGTTGAGGGAGTGGTAAGCCCCCAGGGTGGCCGCCCGGTTCTTGATCTCGTTGGAGACGCCGGCACCGGTCAGGGCGAAGCCGTTGCGGTCCCGGTTCTCGCCGAAGTTGATGCCGAACTTGGTGTCGCCCAGCTTGTAGGTGGCCTGGGCGAAGTAGCCCCGGGAGTCGGTCTTGCTGCCGGTGCCGTTACCGCCGCCGAAGAATTGGGCGCCGACGGTGGACAGGCCCAGGCCCTTGCCGGTGAAGGTGTAGAGCATGGCTTCGAAATTGCCGAAGCCGGCCTTGCCGCCCAGTTCGAAGCCGTTGGCGCTGAAGCTCTTGCCCGGGTTGCCGGGGGCGCCGTTGCAGTTGGATGCGTTGGAGCAGTTGGTATTCTGGCTGACGCCGCCGACCCAGAGCTTCCCGGTTGCGCCCTGGCCCTTGAAGTCGTAGCTCGCCTTGGCCTGGAAGCCGGGGGTCTTGGTCTCATCGCCGGCGAATTTGCTGGGCTGGAAGATGCCGGCGGAGGCCTGGAGGCCGCCGGTCATCGGCGTGGTGTAGGTGATCTGGGGCTGGAAGCCGGTGTACATGTAACCGTGGCCGATCATGCCGAAGGTGGTGTTGTAGGGGATGCCGGCGTTGCTGGTGCCGCCCACGCCGATGAGGGTCATGTCGGAGAGGATGACGTCCTGGCCGAAGAGGCCGATGTCCCGGCCGAACTTGAGGGTGCCCCAGTTGTTGTTGCCGAACTGGAAGTACACGTTGCGGGTATCCACCTGACTGTAGGGATTGGCCGGGGTGCCCGAGCTGGGATTCGGGTTGCCGATGGGCAGGCCGACGGTGTTGGAATTGTTGGAGATGCCCGGGGCGAAGCTGATGTGGGCCTTGAGGTCCTGGCCATTGGCCTGGGTGGTGGCGACGAAGTTGATCCAGCCCGGCAGCAGGCCGTTGGTGAGGGCGCTGTTGTTGGTCGTGGTGGTCACCCCGGCTGCGCTGGTGGTCTTGGTTTCCCGGTTCACGTAGTAGCCGTTCACCGTGCCGTTGATGTCCAGGGTCACGTCTCCCTGGGTAAAGCTGACTGCCTGGGCGGTGCCGGCGGCGGAAAGGATGGCGGCGCCCAGGATCTGGGCCGTACGCAGATGCTTCATCGTGTCTTCTCCATTATTGGTCTGGATGGTTGGTTTCGGCTGCGCTAACCGCCGGTTACCCCCGACTCCCGGAGCCCGCGCTGCGCAGTACCCTTAAATGGCAAGCCATATGCCAAAGCCCTGCGGGCACCATGCCAGTGCCGCGAAACGCCGATGGCGGGCCGGTTGCCGGCTGTGGGCGATGCAATGGGCATGAGGCCGGAGAGGCTGGCTGGTGTCCACTTTCTGGACAGGTCTGTCCCATTGCGAATCAACAACTTGCGCAACGTGGACGAAAAAAACCCGGCCGGGGCCGGGCAGCAAAGGAGGAGATTTGCAGAAAGATCAGAAGACGTACTGGGCCTTGACTCCGGCGAACCAGCCGAACCCGGTGCCGGGTTCGTAGTATCGGCCATTGCCGTCCCCGACGATGACCGAGCCGATGTATTTTCGGTCGAAGAGGTTTTCGAGGCGCAGCATTTCGGAAAAGCGCCAGGCGCTGGACTGCTGCTCGGCGGCCAGCCGCAGATTGGCGACGGCGTAGCCCGGCGCCGGACGGACCGAATTGGTGTCCTCCACGTACATATGGCTCCGGTAGATGCCTTCCAGGGCTGCACTCATGCCCTGGGCCGGCCGCCAGGCAAGTTCGCCATAGACCGTGGTGGCCGGGATGCCCGGCAGGCGCCGGCCGGCAGCCACCGGGACGCCCTTGCTGGTGAAGCCCTCGTCGTAGATGGCCCGGAGCTGGGTGAAGGCCCAGCGGGTCTGCCAATGCTTGGCGATTTCGGCCTCAAACCCGACCTCCAGGCCCTGGCGCAGGGTGCTGGCGGCGTTCTGGTAGCTGGTGCGCCCGCCGATGCTGTCCAGCACCACGAGTTCGTCCTTGGTGTGGATCTGGAACAGGGCGGCATTGACCCGGCCCCATTCCCCCAGCAGGGATTTCACCCCCGTCTCCCATTGCTGGCTGCGGGCGGGTCTGAGGTTGAAGTTGAAGCTGCCGCCGCCGCTGGAATAGGCCAGTTCGTTGAAGGTCGGGGTCTCGAAGCCGGTGGCGGCGCTGACGTAGGCATTGGTGCTCGGGGTGAGCTGGTAGGAGGCGCCCACCGTCGGGGTCGTCTTCCCGTAATTCACCCGGCCGCTGTCGTTGCCGTTGCCGGGCACGATGTAGTGGTCATCCACCTCGAACCTGACCGAGCTGTGGCGCACCCCGGCTCCCAGCATCCAGGCGCCGGCCTTCCATTGGGCCTGGGCGTACTGGTCCAGGCTGGTCACGATATCGTCCTCGTTCCGCCGCAGCGCCCCCTTCACTCCCAGGGTGGTGCCGATGAAGTTCTGGTAGCCCTTGCGGTCGTCATGGGCATAGTCGTAATCGACCCCGGCGGTGAGCACCATCTCGCCGCCGGCGGCAGGCTGGGTCAGGCTCCAGCGGGCGCCCGCGCCGTGGAATTCCCGGTCGAAGTCGATTACCCCACCGGCATGGCGGGCCGGAGCCTGGACGGCTGTCGGGATGGCTTGATACTGGGTGACGCTGCGGGTGCCTGAGTAGGTCCTCAGCTCGATCTGGTGATCGCCGAAGCGGCGCTCGTAGGTCAGGCCACCCTGGATGTGGTCGATGCTCTTCCTCGTGTTGAAAGCCGTGGCGACGGGGTCCGAAGCCCGCGCGCTACGCTGGAAGGAGGCCCAGGTGACGCCCAAAGGGTCCTGGGTATCCTTTTGGGTGAGTGAATTGGCGGTGAGGCGCAGGCGGCTGTCGGCATCCATCTGGTAGGTGAGCTTGACGAAGGCCTGGTCCCGGTTGGCGGCGCTGTGGTCCCGGTAGCCATCGGTGTTGAACCGGGAGGCATCCAGCACATAGCCGAGGTCTGCGGTGGCCCCCTCGGCGCCCACATCCACCTTGCTCGTCCCCCAGGAGCCGCCCAGGACGCCGGCGGAAATCCGCGGGGCGCCCGTGCCGTCCCGGGAAAAGAGCTGGACCACACCGCCGGCATGGTTGCCGTAGACGCTGGAGAAGGGACCGCGTAGCACCTCGATGCGCTCTGCCGTATCCAGGTTGAAGGTGGCCGCCTGGCCCTGGCCGTCCGGGTTGCTGGCAGGGATGCCGTCGGCGATGAGCTTCACCCCCCGCACCCCGAAGGCCGAGCGGGCGCCGAAGCCCCGGGAGGAAATCTGCAGGTCCTGGGCGTAGTTCTGGCGATTGAGGACCACGATGCCGGGCACGGCGGCCAGGGCCTCGGAGGCATTCACCTTGAGCTGGCCCTCGCCGATCTGCCGGGCATCCACCACGTCTACCGAATAGGGCAGCTCGAAACTCTGGGCCTCCACCCGGCTGCCGGTGACGGTGACGGGGGAAATCAGCAAGGCAGCGGGATCGGCCGCCGCGCCTCCAGAGAGGGCAGCGAGGAGAGCAAGACGCAGGGGAGAGGCGGCGAAGGGATGCGGGCGGGGTTTCATGGCGGCGTCCGTTGGGCACGTTGATCACGCTGCCACTTTAGGGCGCCGCCCCCCTTGGCCGCGTCAGCGGAATACCGAAGGTTGCCTAGCGAAAATCATGAGACGGACGGATGCCCGTCACTCCACTCCGCCGCAACGCCGGGATGCCCCTGCCAGCAGGCGCTCGGCCGAAACGATGGCCCGCTTGTGGATGCCCCGGCCCACTTCGCCGCCCGGGTCACTTACCGATACTTCGAAGACGTAGAGCTTTCCTTCCATGCCGGTGAAGCGTGCCTCGGCCGTTACCCGGGCGCCGATGGGGGTGGCGGCGGTGTGCATGATGTCCACCCCGACCCCGACCGACACCTCACCCCCCTTGAGGAGCGGGTGGAGGACGCGGGAAGCAGCCAGTTCCATGAGGCCGATCATACGGGTGGTGGCGAAAACCGGCGGAAAGTCGTCGTCGGGACGCTGGTTGAGGATGGTGGCGAGGTCGATGCCGGTGACGGCGAGTTCGGCGGTGCCGTGGGTTCCGGGGGGGAGGGGCATGGTGGCTCCTAGCTAGCTGCGGGGAAAGAGTCTCGACAAATAGACGAGCAATTCTATGACGGGACCCACGGCACTGACGATAACCATGCCTCTCGCAGCATAGGTCCAGATCCTGCGATTGGTGTTGACGGAGCAGCGCCAGACGACGATGGACAGAGCGATGAACGACACATAGCTCAGGGCCCAGAGCAGCGGATAAGCGACGAACTGCAGGAGGAAAGAGCGACGCACTGTATAGGAGCTTGCCAGGGCGACGTAGAAGGCGCTGACGCCGGAAGCCAGAGCCAGAGGCACCGGCAGGTAGAGGAACCAGAAGGCCTGCCACAACCGAAGCTGTCCCTGCCAAGCCCGGGACAGGATCGTTCTGACCATTGACTGGGTCGGCTCCGTCGATTCCGTGATTGCAGCATCCTGGGTGCGATGCATCACATAGAGGAGGCGGCCGGACAAGACTGCGCATACCGTACCGAACAACAGCACCAGCCAGTATCCCCACCAAGTGAATTGCATGCGGGCGACTTGGTCCCTTTCCTCAACCTTGGCCAGCATCAGACAGGCTTCCTTGATCGCGTCCATGTCCTGGGGCTGGGCCGATGAAATGGAGTGGGCGAAACTGTCCATCAGCCCGGGTACGGCGACTAGGCTGGCGACAAAGATGGCGACGAGCAGGAAGGCGCCTGCAATGGCAAACAGGAGGCTCATGCCGAAGATGAGCCAAGTGAGTCGGAGGGTGGAGTTCAACAGGGGCTTCCGAAGGATGACGGCTGATAGCCAACAGGGCTGCCCGGACTGTATCACGGCAACCTCTTTGGCATATTTTGGGCCTCGGCGTATCTCCCCAGCCCACTGCCGCCCTCCGCCCCTATACCTCGATCACCCCACACCTCACCGCAATCAGCGCTAGCTCCGCCCCGTTCTGCGCCCCGAGCTTCTGCTTGATGTGGTACAGGTGGGTGCCGACGGTGCTGGCGCTCAGGTGGCATTGCTCGGCGATGTCGTTCACCGAGCGCCCCTGGGCCAGCAGCCGGAAGACCTCGAATTCCTTGTCGGTGAGGCTCTCGGTCGGATCGGCGGCGCCGTTGAGATGGGCGAGGGCGAGTTCGGGGGCGAGTTCGGGGTCGATGTAGCGGCGGTCCTTGAGGACCAAACCGGCGGCCCGCAGGAATTCATCGGGGGAGGCTCGCTTGCACAGGTAGCCGAGGGCTCCGTTCCGGAGCGCCCGGCCGGGAAGCTGTGCGTCATGGTGGGCGGAGAGCATCAGCACCCGGGCGTTCGGATGGCGGCGGAGGAGCCGCAACAGGGCGGTGATGCCGTCCATGCCCGGCATGGAGATGTCCATGATGAGGAGATCCGGCCGGTGGGCGTCGTAGGCGGCGATGGCGGCCTCGCCGTTGTCGGCCTCGGCTACGACGGTGGCGCCGACGCCTTCCAGGAGCAGGCGGAATCCCATGCGGACCACCATGTGGTCGTCGCAGAGGAGGATGCGGGCGTCGGCAAGGGAATGGCTCATGGTGTTCTCCCGGAGGATGGCTAGGTGGCGAAGGCGGTGCAGGGCAGGGTGGCATGGACCCGCAGGCCGCCGGTGGCGGGGTGTTCCAGGCTGAGGCACCCGGCCAGGGCGGCGACCCGCTCCCGCATGCCGGCCAAGCCGTAGCGGCCGGTGGGGATGGCCGGCTGGGGCAGGCCCCGGCCGTTGTCGCTTACCGTCAGGTGCAGGCCGTCGGCCTCCACGGCCAGGTCCACCTCGGCCCGGCTGGCGCTGGCATGGCGGGCGATGTTGGTCAGGCTTTCCTGAAGGAGGCGCAGCAGGGTTTGGGCCGTGTCGTCGTCCACCCGGCCGATGAGGGGCGCGATGCGGTAGTTGAGCTGGATGTCCGGATGGCGCTCGGTCCAGGCCCGGCAATAAGCCGAAAGCACCTGGTCGATGGGGTAGCCGGGGTTGGGGGGCTGGAGCCGGTGGAGGATGGCCCGTACCCCGTCCTGCATTTCGCCGGTCATGGCCAGGATGGCTTCGCCGCACTGCTTGAGCCGGGCGTCCTCGCCGGAGCGCTGGATGACCGAGCCGGACAAGGCCCGCACCGCGGTGATGGCCTGCCCCAGTTCGTCGTGCAATTCCCGGGCGATATGCCGCCGTTCCTCTTCAAGCCGCTGATGCACTTCCCTGGCGAAATCCCGGTCGGTGGTGAGCAACTGGTTCTCGGCCCGGGTCGCGGATAGGGCTTCCACCATGCGGTTGAAGCTGTCGCCCAGTCCGTCCAGCTCTGCCACGCCGAAAGCCGGCAGGCGCCGATCGAAGCCGCCGCCGGCGGTATGGATCAGTGCCCCCTGGACGTCCCGGAGGGGGCGCAAGGCCCGGTCGAGGGCGAAACGGGTGGCGAAGAAAAGGGCAAGGAGAAAAGCGGCTCCCCAGCCCGCCAGGACGGCCAGGTCGTCCCAGGCGTCCAGCACCGAGCGGGATGAATCGGGGTGCAGGACAAGGGCCAGTTCTCCCGCGTCCAGGCGTCGGACCGGGAAGTCGGGTTCCACCAGGCGGGCAAACCAGGCGGGGGCCTCACGGCCGGCCTTGTAGGTGGGGCCGGGAGAGAGGTAGAGGCGGCGATTCCCCGCATCCACCACCTCCAGGGCGTTGGCCCGCAGGCGACCCACTGCCCGGACATGTTCCAGGAGGGCCGCCGGCTCCCAGGCGGGATCACCGGCCCGGGCGCGGCGGGCGGCCACCGAGAGCCACTGCTCGGCCACCTTGGTGGCGGCCTCGATCTCCTCGTGGATCGCTTCCCGGGTATGCAGGAGCCAGAGGCCGCTGCCGGCAAGCAGCAGCCCGCCGACCAGGGCAGTCAGGACGAGGCTGATTCGGGTCTTCAGGGTCATGGTCTTCTCCCTAGATGCCGGACCAGGCATAGCGCAGCCCCAGCCAGATGCCCCGGGGGGAACCTGGGGAGCGGAATTGTTCGGGGGAGGCGGTGGCGGTGTCGAAGCCGCCGTTCCTGAAGAAATTGGTGCCGAGCACCGCGTGGGCGTCGTAGCGGCGGTCGAAGAGGTTGTTTACCCGGCCGATCGCTTCCCAGTTCCTGTCCAGGCGCCAGGTGCCGTCCAGGTTCACCACCGCGTAAGCCGGCAGGCGAGGGGCGACATTGTTTTCATCCCCCCGGGCGTACTGGGGCCCGACGGCGACCAGGCTCGCCCCCAGCAAGAGCCGGTCGGCGCCGTATTCCGTCCGCAGGCGCAGGCTGTGGGCGGGGGCCGCGGGGAGCCGGCTTCCCGGCCGCACCTGGATGTCGCCGGCCCCGTCGGCCAGGGGATTGGCCGGGCTGTGGATGGTCAGGGGCGACTCGAAGGTGGCTTTCAGATAGCTGTAGCTTGCCTTGAAGGCGAAGGGGCCGACCCGGGTGTCCAGCGCCATTTCCAAGCCTTGGCGGCGGGTCTTGCCGATATTCCGGAAATAGCCGGCATTGACATTGCCTCCGCTGCTGACGAACTGGATGTCGTCGTCCAGATCGGTGCGGAAGAGGGCGGCGCTGTAGCCCGTATCCGCCGTCAGCCGGCCTCGTACCCCGCTTTCCCAGGTGCGGGAGATGACGGGCTTCAGGACCGGGTCGGCCAGGAAATTGTTGGGCAGCTTGCAGGGAACGGCCGGGTCGGCGCAGGTGAGTTCCATGGGAGTCGCCACCCGCATGCCCTCGCTGTAGGAAGCGTAGGCGGTGAAGTCCCGGGTCGGGGTGAAATTGAGTCCGGCGGCCGGGTTGATGCGACGGAAGCCATGGTCGCCGTTGAGGGCCGGGTTGGTGCCGCTGTCGTCCCGGATGGAAACCCGGGCGTCGTTCCAGCGCCCGGACAGCGTCGCGTGCCAGCGCTCGGAGAGGGACAGGGTGTCGGTGAAATAGAGGCCCAGGTAGCGGTTGGTGGTGCGGGCGGCGGTTTCCAGGCTCTCGGGGCCATTGGCGGCTACCGTCCGGTCGGCGGTGAAGTCCCCCGGGGTGGTCCATTGCCGGAAATCGGTGCGGCCGGCGTCGAGGGAGGCGCCCAGGGTCCATTGGTTGGCGAGCTTGCCGACGGGGGACGAGTCGGTGAACTGGAGGGACCCGCCCCAGGACAGGGAGCCGGTCCGGGAGCGGTCCAGGGATCCCTGGGGATTGGCCGCACCGCCGGGCTGGGCCGGGTCGAAGTCGTCATTGACGTTGCTGGAGAGATTGCCGGTGGTCAGGCGGCGGACATAGAGGCTGCCGGCCACCAGATGCTCGTCGGAAACGAAGCGGCTGCCCCGGGCGTTCACCATCGCCAGCCGGTTGTCGGTACGGTCGGGCCAGGTGTAGGCCTGACGGCGGTTGCCGAGCATGGACATGGGCAGGGCCTGGACGCCTTCCAGGCGGTTGTCGGCCAGAAGGAGGCTCACATCCAGGTCGGTGCGGTCGTCCTCGTAGCCGGCCTTGGCGAAGAACTGGTTCACGTCGCTGGACGAATGCTGGCGCCAGCCGTCCTCCCGGGCGAAATTGCCGGCGATGAACAGGTCCTTGCCGTCCTCATGGTGGCCGGTCTCGAACTGGGCGTTGCGCCGGCCCCAGGCGCCGCCGGTGAACTGCACCGCCCCGCCGGGGTTCTTGAGGCCGCTCTTGGTTTGCACCGCCAGCGCTCCGCCCAGGGTGTTGAGGCCGAACACCGGATTGGATCCGGGCATCACCGTGGTGCCGGCGATGGCATTGGGGGGGATGAGGTCCCAATTCACAGTGTCGCCGAAGGCCTCGTTCACCCGAACCCCGTCCAGGAAGATGGAAAGCCCCTGGGGCGCACCCATGAGGGGCGAGGCGGTGAATCCCCGGAAGGAGATGTCCGGCTGCCAAGGGTTGTTCTGGGCCGGGTTGGCCACTACCCCGGAGATATTCTGGGCAAGCTGCTCGGAGAGGTCGAGCGGCTGCTGGCGCCGGAAGTCCTCGGCTCCCTGGAGCTGGACATTGGCCGGCACCTTTTCCAGGGGTACGCCGATCCCCGGCAGGGGCGTGGTTCCCACTACCTGGACAGATGGGGCTTCCAGGCGGGCAGCCGGGTTTTCGGCCCAGGCGGCGGCCGTGAACACGGCGAGGGTGGCGGGGATCAGTCTCATGTCGACTTCTGCAGCTTGTAGTTGATGGGGATGACCACCTGGATTTCCTTATCCCCCAGGCTGTCGGGCGGGGCGGGCAGGGCGGCGGTCTGGACCAGGTTCAGGGCGTGCTGATCAAGGACCTCATGGCCGCTCGAATGCACCACCTGCACCGCCACCAAGCTCCCTTTCCGGGCTAGCCGGAGCCGCAGCCGAACTTCCCCTTCCCAGCCACGCAGGGCGGCGAGCCGGGGATACTGCTGTTGATGGGCGAGGAGTTCCGAGAGGGCGCGGCCATAGTCGTCGAGAACGACGGCTTCCACCGCTACGGTGGCTGGCGCAGGGCGTGGGGCGGGAGCGGCGGAGGGAGTGTCGTTCCGGGAGGTCTGTTCTCCGGCAGGAGCGGCCGTCGCTTGCGCTGGGGCCGGGGGAACCTCGTTCCGAGCGGCGGATGGAGCGGCCATCGGTGCCGCAGCCGGCGCCGCCTGTACCAGGCGGGGCAAGCGCTGGCGGACCGTCGGCGGGGATTCGGCTGCCGGTGCCGGCAAAGGTGTTGTCGCCGCCGCTTGCCGGGCTGCCGGGATGCGCAGGCTGGCGACCAGGGGCGGCAGCTCCAGTCGTCCGTTTTCCCGGCTGAGGCCGGGCAGCACCAGCAGTGCCGCGACATGGATCCCGACCGACAGGGCGATGGCCCGCCGAGGAAGGGCAGAAGCGGAGAGGAAGCTGTCTATGGCGGCAGTCATGGGCGATGCTCCAGGACGGCCCGCTCGGCGGCGGGAAAGAGGTGACTGAGGGAACGCCGGAATTCCCCGGTCGCTACGGCCAGGGACCGGAAACGGGCCGGGAGGGGCTGATTCAGCATGTCGGTGAGGTCGAAGCCCCGGGCGGCCCCCTCGGCGACGGCCGCGCCCAGCCAGGCAAGCCAGTCCCGGGTTTCCCGGATGGGGCCATCGTCCCGGGTGGGGGCGCCGTGGCCGGGCACGAGGACCCGGAAGGGCTGGGCAGCCAATCGGTCGAGGGCGGCCAGCCAGTGGGGCAGGTTGGCGTGGGGAGTGGTCGGTGCCCGGCCATGGAAGACGAGATCGCCGGCGAAGAGCACGCCGGTGGTGGTGTCGAAGACCGCCAGGTCGGCAGCGGTATGGCCGTCCAGGGCGAGAAGTTCGAAGCGGTGGCCGCCGACCTGGAACTGGCCGGCGGCCACCGTGCAAGCGGGGATGACGGCTTCGGTCCCGAGCATCCAATCGCCGGCGAGACGGTAGAGGTTGGCGTTGAAGTTCTCCCCCTCCGCCCGGATGCCCTCGGCGATGCCGGGCAGTGTGCACAGCCGCTCCGCCGGGAAGGCCTGGCTGCCGAGGAAGTGGTCCGGGTGGAAGTGGGTGATGAGCACCTTGGCGATGGGCCGGGGCGTGATCCGGGCGATGGCGGCTCGCAACTGCTCGCCGTAGCGCTTCGAGGGGCCGCTGTCGATGACCACGACGCCGGCATCGGTCACCACAAAGGCGGTATTGACGATATTGCCGCCATTTTCCGGGGAGAAATCGGCGTCGGCGCCCTGGACTACCCAGGTGTCGTTGGCGATCTGCCGGGGCTGCAGGCGGTAGTCGAAATCCGCCCCAACGGCAGGCAGGGCGATGGAGAAGGCGAGAGCGCTCAGGAATCTCATCGTCCCACCCAGGCGTCCACCAGATTGCCGTTGTTGTCCCGGCCGCTGATGCGGATGGGGCCTGGTTTGTCCTCCGCCGGCAGGTCGATGGAGAAGAGGGGATTTTCGGCCACCGGCTCGAAGGGCTGGATATGCATCAGCGCACGGCCCTCGGCGTCGGCCAGGAGCAGGTCCTCCAGGTGGAAGGCGGGAATGCCGGCAGCCAGGCCCGTGTCCATGGGATGGACGACGGAAAAGCGCAGGCGCTCGCCAAGACTCGATTGCCAACGGCGGGCGCTGACCTGGTTGAGGTGCTGCTGCCAGAGAGGGGAGGTGGAACCGGTGGAGGGCTGGGTGCAGCCGCCCCCCGCCGTATCGACCCAGGTGCCGCCCAAGTGCCAGACCCCGTCAGCGGTGCGGGCGGCGGCCCGGACAGGGGTGGATTGCTGGAGCTTCAGGCGGAAGGCCAGGCTGGGCAGGGCCCGGGCCGGCTGGAAGCTCAGGGCTTTGACGATGGGGTTGAAGTCGGCGATGACCAGGACTTCCTCCACGCCCTTCAGTTCGGACGCATCCACCCGCACCGGAACATTGAGGGGGTTCTCCGCCACGGTCGGCGCCGTCACCCGGACCCGGGGATCGAATTCCACTCGGGTGCCGGCGAAGAAGGCCTTGTTCATGTCCTCCCAACGGGCGGACCCCAGGGGATCGGGCTGGGCGAGGGCTGCCCCTGCCAGGGCGACAGCCCCCAGCGCCAGGGCGATGCGGATCGCAGCGTTCATTCGGGTCTCCTCCGATGTCGGACGCCTGGTTTTGTGACGTCCCGTTGTTTTCCAATCCGACTGCAAGGGGTGTGCCAATGGCTCCACCGGGCTTTTGCCGCCGGTTGCTGCGGGGAGCGCTGCTGAAACTGCTCCAAGCTGGAGCAACTGGTGAGATTTGATACAGGCAGGAGCGAGAAATTGACCGGTGTCGCCGGGATATCCCGGATGCCCCTGTTTAGCCGTGACAGTGCGGCCTGCGGGTCGATTGCGGCGCCCATTTCATATCGTGGCATGGCGCTTGCAGCCTGGTCTCCCCGTGATCCCCAGGAGGGCAGGTCACTTTGCACCTTGATCAACAGGAGGATATTTGATGAACAAAAGCTACAAAAAAAACTGGCCGACCCGACTGGTGGCCATCGCCGCAGCCATTGCGACCATTGGGGGAGCCAATGCCAAAAGCGTCACCGACGCGGACATTGCCAACGATGCAAAGACCACCGGCGACGTGGTGAGTTTTGGCCTCGGCACCCAGGGCCAGCGCTTCAGCCCGCTCGCCAAGGTGAATACCAAGAGCGTGAAGGACCTGGTGCCGGCCTGGTCCATGTCCTTTGGCGGCGAGAAGCAGCGCGGCCAGGAATCCCAGCCGGTGGTGTTCGACGGCAAGATGTTCGTGACGGCTTCCTACAGCCGCCTCTTCGCCATCGATGCCAAGACCGGCAAGAAGCTGTGGAAGTATGAGCACCGTCTCCCCGACGGCATCATGCCCTGCTGCGACGTCATCAACCGGGGCGCCGCCCTTTACGACGACCTGGTGATCTTCGGCACCTTGGACGCCCAACTGGTGGCGCTGAACAAGGACACCGGCAAGGTGGTGTGGAAGCAGAAGGTGGATGACTACGCCGCCGGCTATTCCATGTCCGCAGCCCCCATCATCGTCAAGGGCCTGGTCATTTCCGGCGTTTCCGGCGGCGAGTTCGGGGTCCAGGGCCGACTGGAAGCCCGGGACGCCAAGACCGGCAAGCTGGTCTGGATCCGCCCGACCATCGAAGGCCACATGGGCTACAAGTTCGACAAGGACGGCAACAAGATCGAGAACGGCGTTTCCGGCACCTTGAACGCCACCTGGGAAGGGGACATGTGGAAGACCGGCGGCGGTGCCACCTGGAACGGCGCCACCTACGATCCGGAAACCAACCTGATCTTCGTCGGCACCGGCAACCCGGCTCCGTGGAACAGCCACACCCGCCCGGGCGACAACCTGTTCTCCTCGTCCACAGTGGCCATCGACCCGGATACCGGCAAGATCGTCTGGCATTACCAGAGCACTCCCCACGACGGCTGGGATTTCGACGGGGTGAACGAGTTCGTCTCCTTCGACTACAAGGATCCGAAGACCGGCAAGGTGATCAAGGCCGGAGGCAAGGCAGACCGCAACGGCTTCTTCTTCGTGAACGACCGCACCACCGGCAAGCTGCTCAATGCCTTCCCCTTCGTTTCCAAGATCACCTGGGCCAAGGGCATCGACCTCGCCACTGGCCGGCCCATCTACGTGGACGATAACCGCCCCGGCGACCCGGCCAAGGGAGCCGACGGCAAGAAGGGCGAGGTGGCCTTCGCGGCCCCGTCCTTCCTGGGCGGCAAGAACCAGATGCAGATGGCCTACAACCCGCAGACCGGCCTCTTCTACGTGCCGGCCAACGAGTGGGGCATGGACATCTGGAACGAGCCCGTTTCCTACAAGAAGGGGGCCGCCTACCTGGGCGCCGGCTTTACCATCAAACCCCTATACGACGACTACATCGGCGCATTGCGGGCGGTGGATCCGGTTTCCGGAAAGATCGTCTGGGAAAACAAGAACTACGCTCCCCTCTGGGGCGGTGTCCTGACCACTGCCGGCGGGCTGACCTTCTACGGTACCCCGGAGGGCTTCCTGAAGGCGCTTGATGCCAAGACCGGCAAGGAGCTGTGGAGCTTCCAGACGGGTTCCGGCATCGTCGCTCCCCCTGTCACCTGGGAGCAGGACGGCGAGCAGTACATCGGTGTGGTCTCCGGCTGGGGGGGCGCCGTGCCCCTGTGGGGCGGCGACGTCGCCAAGCGGGTGAACTACCTGGAGCAAGGTGGCTCCGTCTGGGTGTTCAAGCTCCACAAGTCCTGAGGTATCGGCGGTTTGAT
The DNA here is from genome assembly GCA_050259815.1 of Actinomycetota bacterium. GTDB lineage: Bacteria > Pseudomonadota > Gammaproteobacteria > Burkholderiales > Rhodocyclaceae > JAGTRP01. The sequence continues at coordinate 15,350 of JBLNBI010000455.1, forward strand.
GGCATGGGCGTCATGGCGTC
>JBLNBI010000456.1:0-3651 GCA_050259815.1 Actinomycetota bacterium
CCCCGTGGCCCTGGCCCACCAGGGCAACCTGATCTTCTTCTCCCCCGACCGCCGCAAGGTGGAAGCCGCCCTCGCCGTGGCCGCCAAGCGGGCCCCGGCCCTGGGCGACGAAGCCGGCCTCAAGGGCCCGGCCTGGCTGACCTTCGATCCGCCCCTGGTAGCCCAGCTGGTCCGTTCCGAGGTCCAGGAAGTGCTGCCCCAGGACGAGGAATCCTTCTTCCGGGAAGTGGCCCGCAATCGCCTGTGGCCCCGGCTGGACGCCTGGGGCAAGGGCCATCCGGCCACCGTCGCCGTCCCGGCCAACCCCGGCAGCGACGGCTTCATCCCCCTCCAGTTCAAACCCCTTAAGGGGAGCGCCCGGTGATCAATCGCCGGCAGCTGCTCGGCGCCCTGGGATGCCTGTCCGTCGCCGCCCTGCGGCCGGCCCGGGCCCTCACCGCCGAGCGGCTGACCCTGCCCATCCCCGGCCTCCTGGACGGCGAGCAGTCCGACCGCTTCCGGGCCTGGATGAGCTTCATCGTCGCCGACCAGATCCAGCGGGGCCCGTCGCCGCGCTGGTTCCACCGGGACTGCGCCGGCCTCGCCCGCTTCGCCGTGGCCGAGGCCCTGCGCACCCACGACGCCCGCTGGCGCCGGGCCAATGGCTTCGACGGCCGCCGTCTGCCCCCCGACATTGACCTGCGCTCCGACCAGGCCTCCCTCATCAACGGCTGGACCACCCTGGAGGGCAAGAGGGAAGCCTTCGTCACCGCCCTCGCACTGGTCCAGAACAACAGCCGCTTCCTCGGCCGGGAAAGTGCCCAGGCCCGCCCCGGCGACCTGCTCTTTTTCGACCAGGGCGACGACCAGCACCTGATGATCTGGATGGGCAGCTGGATCGCCTATCACACCGGCCAGACCCCGCCGGCGCCGCTCCCCCGACCCCGGGGCAAGAAGGCCCCGGATTCCCCGAACACTCCCGAAGACAATGGCCTGCGTGCCGTCACGCCGGCCCAACTGCTGCAATGGAAGGACACAAGGTGGCGACCTCGCGACGACAATCCCAATTTCGCCGGCTTCTATCGCTTGGCTTTCTTGTCCCGCTGACCCTGGCCCTGCTGGCCGTCCCGCCGACCACGGCGGACGAGATGGCGGCGCCGGCCTCCAACTACCGGCCGGTGGCCGGCGAAGAGTTTTTCCTCCTCGCCGAGACCAGCTACGGCTCCGACGAGACGGCTTCGGTGCGCCTGGAAATCCAGCGGGATTCCTCCACCCTGGAGGAATATGGCGGCGTCGATATCGCCATCTACCGGGTGCCGGACCCCATCGCCTTCCTCAAGGCCCAGAGCAACCTGCACCGCATCAAGGTGCCGGCCAAGCCCCAGCCCGAGGGCATGGGCAACATGCTGCGCCTGTCCTGGGACAAGATCTGGGCCAACAGCCGTTTCGCCTGGAAACGCCTGTTCTCCCCCGCCGCCCGCCAGGCGACCACCGCCACCGCCCCGGAGCTGCGCACCCCGGCCGAGATTTTCACCCCCACCCGCCTGCGCCATCCCGCCCCCTACGCCGCCCTCCCCGGCCTCACCCTCGCCGACCGCTTCCGCTACCCGGTCCATAGGGCCAAGCCCATCGTCCCGCCCAAGGACACCCGCCTGGAGGGCAGCAGCAGCGAATTCCTGCCCAACAACGAAGGCAATGTCCGCATCCCCCTGGGCAAGCGGGCGCCGGGCCTGTATCTGGTGGAAGCCTACGTGGGCAAGCACCGGGCCCTGACCGTGGTGTTCGTCTCCGACAGCGTGGCGGTGACCAAGAATGCCGCCAACGAGATGCTGGTGTGGACCGCCCAGCGCAAGACCGGCGCCCCGGTGGCCGACGCCGAGGTGGCGTGGAGCGACGGGGTGGGCGTCCTGAAGACCGGCCGCAGCGGCAGCGACGGCGTCGCCCGCCTGCCCGCTGCCAGCCCGGAAACCAGCTACGTCTATGGGGTCGATCCGGCCGGCGGCGTGTTCATTTCCGAAAATTTCTACCACGACAGCGAGATCTACAATGCCAAGATCTACGCCGTCACCGACCGCCCCCTCTACCGGCCGGGGGACCTGGTCCAGGTCAAGTTCCTGGGCCGGGAATTCAAGAGCGCCCGCCGCTCGGTGCCCCTGGCGGCCGGCGACATTGACCTCACCGTCATCGACCCGGCCGGCACCGAAATCCTCTCCCGCAAGGTCAAGTACGACCCGGCCAAGGGGGCCGAGACGGACTTCCGCCTGCCCGCCGGCGCCCAGGCCGGCGGCTGGGAGTTGGTCTTCGCCAAGGGCGAGGACCGCTACGGTGCCGCCTTCCGGGTGGCCGACTACGTGAAGCCCCACTTCGAGGTGGATATCGTCCTCGACAAGGCCGAATTCAAGACCAAGGAACCGGTCAGCGGCCGCATCCGCCTTACCTACCCGGACGGCAAGCCGGTGGCCGACGCCCTGGTCCGCCTCACTGCCCGGGCCCAGGCCCTCACCATGGTGGAGGGCGAGCTGCGCTACGGCGGCCAGTTCCCGGTGGCCATCAAGGCCGACGAGCTGAAGACCGGCCGGGACGGCGTGGCCGCCTTCACCCTGCCGGCCGCCACCGATCCCTCCCGCTACATCCTGAGCCTCCTCGCCCAGGACGGCGCCGCCTACCGGGTGCGGGCCAATAAGGAAATCCTCATCGAGCGGGGCGCCACCCTCTGGCAGCTGGCCGCCCCCGCGTATTTCTCGAAGCCCGGCGAGGCGGTGGATTTCCGCTTCACCCCACAAGGAAACGCCGCCCCGGCCAGTCGCCCCACCCGCTGGGAAATCCTCCGCCTGGAAGACCGCCAGAGGCGGGAAGGCGACCTGCCGGCCGGCGGCGACACGGCCAAGTTGAGCTTCCCCGAGGCCGGTTCCTACACGGTGAGCCTGCGGGACGGCAAGGGCAACCTCCTGGCCGCCGCCAGCCACTGGGTTTCCGGCGAAGGCCTGAAAGCCGTCCCGGGCAGCGTCGAGATCGTCTTCGACAAGGAGCGCTACCAGGCCGGCGAAATCGCCCACGCCCTCATCACCTTCCCCCTGCCGGTGGCGGACGCCCTGCTCACCCTGGAGCGGGACCAGGTGGAAGCCCACGCTCTCCTCTCCGGCAAGGCCGGCTGGGTCAATGTCACCAAGGTGGCCCCCGCCCAGTGGCGGGCCGACATCCCGGTGAAGGAGGACTACGGCCCCAACATCACCTTCTCGGTGCTCTACCTGGCCAACGGCGACTACGTGTTCCAGAACAAGGGCCTACGGGTCGCCGTGCCGGCCGTCGAGGTGGCCATCCGCCCGGCCCGGGAACGCTACGCCCCCGGCGAGACCGTCAGCCTGGAACTGGAGACCAAGGTGGAAGGCCGCCCAGCCCCGGCCCTGGTCACCCTGGGCGTGGTGGACGAGATGATCTACGTCCTCCAGCCGGAAATCGCCCCGACGATGGGCAATTTCTTCTACCACCCCCGCCGCAATAACGTCCGCACCGCGGTGAGCCTGTCTTTCATCGGCTACGATCTGGCCCGACTGCCCGGCAAGGGCGCCGCCCCGGTGCGCCGCTCCCCCTCCGAGCGCGGCGTCAAGGTGCTGGAGCGCCCCCGCCGGGACGACACCGACACCGCCGGCTGGTGGCCCAGCCTGATGACCG
>JBLNBI010000457.1:0-2548 GCA_050259815.1 Actinomycetota bacterium
CAAAATAAAAGGGCCCCCGGAAAAGGGGAGTCCGGGGGCCAAAATGCCTTAACGAGATTAAGGCACCCGCTCAGGGAGGTAAAGCGGGAGACGGCGCGTGCCATCTGGGTCATAGGAGTAAGCGCCGACCCGAAAGTTCCCCCTGATTTGAGATTTGTTTGCATTAACCCCTTCGAGGTCGAAACATGACTGCAACTGGACAATTTCCCTTTACCCGGATGCGGCGCATGCGCCGGGACGATTTCTCCCGCCGCCTGATGCGCGAATCGGTGCTTACCCCGGACGATTTCATCTATCCGGTGTTTGTCCTGGAAGGCGAGAACCGGACCGAGAAAGTGGCCTCCATGCCGGGCGTGGAGCGCCAGTCCCTCGACGTCCTGCTACGTACCGCCGAGCGCGCTCTGAAACTGGGCGTTCCCGCCCTTGCCCTCTTCCCGGTGATCGACGCCCCGCTGAAGTCCCTGGGGGCCGAGGAGGCTTATAACCCGTCCGGTCTGGTTCCCCGGGTGGTTCGCGCCCTGAAGAAGGAATTCCCCGAACTGGGCATCATCACCGACGTGGCCCTGGATCCCTATACCAGCCACGGCCAGGACGGCCTGATCGACGAGTCCGGCTACGTTCTCAACGACGAGACCCTGGCGGTCCTGACCAAGCAGGCCCTTTGCCATGCCGAGGCCGGCGCCGACGTGGTGGCCCCATCCGACATGATGGACGGCCGCATCGGCCGTATCCGTTCCCAACTGGAAGAGGCCGGGCAAATCTACACCCGGATTTTGGCCTACTCCGCCAAGTACGCTTCCAGCTTCTACGGCCCCTTCCGGGATGCAGTCGGTTCTGCGGCCAATCTGGGCAAGGGCAACAAGTACACCTACCAGATGGATCCCGCCAACACCAACGAGGCGCTACGGGAAGTCGCCATGGACCTGGAAGAGGGGGCCGACATGGTCATGGTCAAGCCCGGCATGCCCTATCTGGACATCGTGCGGCGGGTGAAGGACGAGTTTGGGGTGCCGACCTACGCTTATCAGGTGAGCGGCGAATACGCCATGCTCAAGGCTGCCGCCCAAAACGGCTGGCTGAACGAAGAGGCGTGCGTCCTGGAAAGCCTGCTTGCCTTCAAGCGGGCCGGGGCGGACGGCATCCTGACCTATTTTGCCCTGGACGCCGCCGCCTGGCTCAAGGGCTGATCAGGCGCTGATTGGCGCGCCGGCCTGGGACAGGCAGGCGACATAGAGCATGGGCCATTGCTGAGCCCACTGGGCGAGGGGCTCTCGGCTGAAACCGCTGCGGGCATACTGCTCCCAGCGCCCGACCGCATAGCAGCGCAGAACATTGGCGAGGGCGCCGAAATCGGTGTCCCCGCCCAGTTTCTCCTGGGCGGCGGCAACTCGGAGGGATTGCTTCAGGGCGGCTTCCACCTTGTCCAGCAGGGCGTTGATGCGGGCCTGGAGACGTTCGTGTTCGCCCACCAGTGCGTCTCCGATCAGCACCCGGGTCATGCCCCGGTTCTTCTGAGCGAAGCGCAGGAGGAGGGAGAGGATGAGTTCCACCTGTCGTATCCCCTGGCCTTCCTCGGAGGTGATCTGGTTGATGACGCCGAACAGGCTCTGCTCGATGAACTCGATCAGACCCTCGAACATTTGCGCCTTGCTGGCGAAGTGGCGGTAAAGGGCGGCTTCGGAGCAGTCCAGGCGGGCCGCCAGGGCGGCGGTGGTGATCTTGTCCCCTTTCGGGCTCTCCAGCATTTCGGCCAGCGTCTGCAGGATCTGCAGGCGGCGCTCTCCCGTTCTTGGCATGTCTTGTTCTCCCCCCAGGATATGCCCGGATTATAGCCGGGCAAGCCGTTGGGGTAGATCCGGGATCGTGCGGATTTTGGTATCGACGCAGAGGGGCCGGCGGAGGCTGGCGCTGACCCAGACGGTCTTCATGCCCAGGGACTTCGCGGCAACGAGATTGGCGAGACTGTCCTCCACCATGATGCAGCGCCGAGGATCGAGTCGTTCAGCCTTGAGTAGGGCGCGAAAGCCCTCCCGCATGGGCTTGGGCCGGAAACCGACACTGTCCACCGAATAAACCGCGTCGAAGAGCGGTGCCAAGCCTGTCAGCCGCAGGACTTCCCCGGTGTAATGGCTGGGACCGTTGGAGAATATGATCTTGCGGCCAGGCAGTCGCCGGAGCGTAGCCTTCACCGCCCTTTCGAATACCAGCATGCCCTTCAGGTCGTCGAAGCGGTGGGTTTCAAGGAGGAAATGGGACGGATCGGTGCCGTGGTGGCGCATCAGGCCGAGCAGGGTGGCGCCGTAGCGGGCCCAGTAGTGTTGGCGCAGCCGGTTGGCTTCGTCCTCATCGACGCCGAGGTGGCGCTCGATGTACTCCCGCATGGAGCGGTTGATGTGCGGGAAGATGTAGGGGGTGGCGTCGTGGAGGGTATTGTCCAGGTCGAACAGCCAAATCGGTTCGGAGATCATCGGGGATGGAAGGCGCCGGGCGGACGCGGTCGCCCGGCTTGGTCGGAGCCTCAGCGGCTCTTGATCATGGTGCCGACGCC
>JBLNBI010000458.1:0-3611 GCA_050259815.1 Actinomycetota bacterium
TCGCTGGCCCGGGCCTTGAGGGCGTCGTAGAGGGTGGAATTCACCAGCTTGACCACCACGCTGGAATCCTCGCTGATCCGCACCAGGGACAGGTTCTCCACCGCGTCGTCGGCTCCGGCGGATTCCCCCGTGCCGGTGGCCACATTCTCCACAGCCCGGAATTCCTCTTCCTGGCGGGCCAGGAAGGACGCGAGGTCGGCGGGATGGACCAGGTGGAGGGGGGAGCCGTCCAGGCGGGCGTCCAGCCAGGCCTGCAGGGCATCGTCGAAGGGGTCGGCGAAGACGCCCACCCGCTCGCCGCCGGCCAGCCGCACCACGGCGCATTCCCGGTGCAGGGCCTCGGCCAGGGTGATGGCGCCGAAATCCGGTGCCGATGCAAAGAGGGCCACGCCATCCACTGCCGGGTAACGCAGGGTTGCCGCCAGGGCCTGAAGGAAATCCGCCGGGGGCAGGGCGATGATTTCCTCCAGCTCGGCGACGATCCGCCGGCCGGAGGCGGCTGCCCGTTCCCGGGCGGCCTTCAACTGGCCGGGGTCGAGCGCGCCGCAGGCGGGCAGGGGATGGTGGAGGAGGCTGCCCATGGGTCAGTGTTCCTGTCCGGTTGGCGCGGCGGCACCGGGAAGCCTCCGGCGGTTCGGAAGACGGCTGTCGGTTGGTTTCATGGCTGGGATATCGGGAATTGGCCGGCCGGTCGCCGGTAAATGCCGGGAAGCCGCATGGTTGCGCCCTCCGGCTTGCCCGTCATAAGCGGATTGCATGCCAGGGGGCCGATCCGCGGCCCTTGGAGGGAGAAATCCGCTTCCGGGGCTATCCCGGAGGGGAATGCCCGGGGGATCGATCCGCACTTTCGGGGAATTTTCCCCACCCTTTCCCCGTCCTTCGCCCGGGGAGGGCCGTCCGGCGGGCGTGGTGCGCTTATTGCTCGCCGGCGTCATATTTCCATTCCAAAGGCGAGGCCTAAACGTGTACCTGGAATATTTCGGATTCAGGGAGGCACCGTTCTCCATTGCCCCCGACCCCCGCTATCTCTTTCTCAGCCCCCGCCATGAGGAGGCCCTGGCCCACTTGATCTTCGGGCTCAAGAACCCCGGAGGCGGCTTCGTCCTGCTGACCGGCGAGGTGGGGACGGGCAAGACCACCATCTGCCGCTGCGCCCTGGAATCGGTCCCCCAGGGCTGCGACATCGCCTTCATCTACAACCCCAAGGTCTCGATCCCCGAACTGCTGTCCACCATCTGCGATGAGCTCCGCATCCCCTGTCCCGGCAGGGAGGGCGGCACCAAGGCCCTGGTGGATGCCATCAACCAGCGGCTGCTGGAGTCCCATCGCCAGGGCAGGAAGACCGTCCTCATCATCGACGAGGCCCAGAACCTGGAAGTGGATGTGCTGGAACAGTTGCGCCTCCTCACCAACCTGGAAACGAGCCAGCAAAAGCTCCTCCAGATCATCCTGGTCGGCCAGCCGGAACTCCTTGAGCGGCTGTCCCGGCCGGGGCTGCGGCAACTGGCCCAGCGTATCGTCGCCCGCTACCACCTTACCCACCTGGGTGCCGCCGAACTGCCGGCCTACATCCAGCACCGGCTGGCCGTGGCCGGCGTGCGCCGGCCGCTCTTTCCCGAGGCGGTCCTGCGCCGGCTCTATCGCCGAACCGGGGGCATTCCCCGCCTGGTGAACACCGTCTGCGACCGGGCGCTGCTGGGGGCCTATGTCCGGGGCCTGGACCGGGTGGATGGCGCCACCCTGGAGCGGGCGGCGCGGGAAGTGATGGGAACCCCCGGCGGCAGATGGCGGGAGTGGTGGCAGGCGATCCAGGGGCTGCTCCTGTCCCCGGTGGGGGGAGGGAGATAGCCATGTCCTACATCCTGGAAGCCCTGAAGAAGTCGGAAATGGAACGCCGGGCCGGCACCCTGGTCGGCCTGGCGCCGGCGGCAACCTATGTGGTCGCGCCCGAGGCGCCCAGCCGGCCGCGGGGGGTGGCGGTCCTAGGGGGATTGGCGATGCTGGCGGTGGGTCTGGGAATCGGGGCATGGCGCCCCTGGCAGGCCGAAGCCCCGATCGAGCCGGTCCAGCGGACGGTTGTGCCGGCCGTTGCCCCCGCCCCGGTGGAAGCCCCAGTGGCGGCACCACCTGTCGAGACCGTCGGGGCGGCGGCGCTGCCACCTGAGGAGAAGCCAGCCGTCGAGGCTTCCCCACCTCCCGCGGCCGAAGTGCCCCATCCAATCCGTCTGGTGGCTCCGGCCAAGCTCAAGGTCGCCAGTCGCATCAATCCGCAGCCGCGAGAAGTTCCTTCTGCACCAGCTAAGCCGGCGGATATCGCGAGGGCCGCATCCGTCCCGGAATCCGGAAAAATGGTCGTTCCCTACGCCGACCTGCCGGGGGATATCCGCAGCGCCGTCCCGCCCATCGCTTTCGGAGGCTACGCGGGCACGGACGAGGGAGGCCGGCGGATCGCCTTCATCAACGATCGCCTGGTGAAGGAGGGGGAAGAGGTCAGCCCCGGGGTGAGGCTGGAGGAGGTGGCGGCCCAGGGGGCCGTGCTCGATTACCGAGGCTACCGCTTCAGGCCGTGACCGGGATGCCCCGCGCCGCCAGGAGACGGGCGAGGGCCGCGTGGTCCACGCCATCGCCATCGGTGGCTACGGGAATGGCGGCTTCCTGCTCCGCCGGGGTCAGGGATTCCGCTTCCCGGATCTGGCGGGCGAGGACGGCCACGGTCGCCTCCGAAGCATCCCCACCCCGGAGGCTGCGGGCGGCGACCCGCTGTTCCAGGGTTGCCGTGGCGCTGCGGCAGTCGAGGATGAGGAAGGGAATGCCCAGCTCCCGGGCCAGGTCGCAGAAGACTTCCCGCTGCCAGCCCTTGAGGCAGGCGGCATCGACGATAACCGGGTAGCCGGCGGCGCTGACCTGGGCCGTGAGGTCGGCCAGGCGCCGGTAGGTGGCGGCCGTCATGGCATCGGCGTAGAGCCCATCGCCGATGCCGGATCCGCTGGCGGCAAGGAGAGGCAGATTCCCCTGGCGCTTGCGCTCCACGTCCGAGCGCAGGCGGATGGCGCCCAGGCGCTCCGCCAAGCCCCGTGCCAGGGTGCTCTTGCCCGAGCCGGACAAACCGTGGGTGATGAGCAAAGCCCGTCTGCCGGGGCCGGCGGTGGCTTGGGCGAACGCCAGGTAGGCGGCCATGCTCCTGGCCGCAGCTTCCCGGTCGCAGGGCTCCGCAGCCGGATCGGCGGCGCGGAAGCCTGCCACCTTGGCCCGGACCAGAGCCCGGTAAACCTGGTAGAAGCGCAGCAGGCCAAGCCCCTCGTAGTCTCCCAGGATTTCCAGCCAGTCGTTGAGGAGCCGCCACCCGAAATCCGGACGGCCCCTTTCCGCCAGGTCCATGACCAGGAAGGCGAGGTCGTTGACGATGTCGATCCAGCGCAGCTCCGGGTTGAATTCGATGCAGTCGAAGACTGCCGGGCCATCGTCCAGGAGCGCCATGTTGCCCAGGTGGAGGTCGCCGTGGCATTCCCGCACGAAACCGTCGGCCTGGCGCCGGGCGATGAGGCTTTCCAGCCGCCGGTATTCGGCGCGGCTCCAGTCTTCCAGGGCGTCGAGGCCGGGCAGGGAGTCCT
>JBLNBI010000459.1:0-19519 GCA_050259815.1 Actinomycetota bacterium
GACTTCGTCCAGGAAGGCCGTGCGCAGGGCGCCCGGATTCGGATGGGTCGCCATGAGCGCCTTGATTTCCGACTGCATGACGGCGGCCGATGCGGAAATTTCTACCAGGGTGGCGTGCAGGTCGGCGAGTACATCAAGGTTCATGGAGCTCTCGGGAATTGAAGGTGGTGCATGGAACGGGGATTCTCTCACGCCGGTCGATTGCTATTGGGGTATTTTCGGGAACGGCGTCACAGGACTGTTTTTTTGTTCTTCGAGGCAGGCAACCCTACCCTCGTATTGGGGTGTTTGCTGCATCGCAGCATTAGTCCCTTCCGGGTAAAAATGTTGGCACGTTTCCATTATTCGATTTGTGCCCGAGGAAGGAGCAGGTGATTCATGAAAGCCATTGATGCCAGTCCCGTTTCGGGTTTCGTCGGTGGGTTACGGAGACTGAGGGTGCTGATCGTGGAGGACGATCTCGTCTCCCGAAAACTCCTGGCTGCCCTGGTCAGCCACCTGGGGGACGAGGCACTGGAGTCGTCCCACGGGCTCGATGCCCTCGAAAAGGCCGAGGGCTTCCGGGCCGACATGGTCGTCACCGGCCTGCGGACGGCGAATCTAACAGGAATGGAGCTGATCGGCGCTCTCCGTCGCCGGGCCACTGTTCAGCCCTATGTCTTCGTCACCGGCTACTCGGACGAGGAGGGCGACGTGTCGGCCGCGCTGGATGGCGGCGCCGACGACTGGATCTCGATGCCGTTGAGGCAGGACGTGGTCTTGCACCGGCTTCGCATCGGGCGCCGCATCGTCCAGCTGGAACTGGACAACCGCAGCCTGCTGGAGGAAATCCGGCGCTACTCCGCCGGGCGCCTTCCGGGAACGGGACTCCGTTTCCCCGGGCCGATCCACTGAAAGCGCATTTCCTCCGGCCGGGCCGGCTTGCGAAGGGCTCAGGTCGCCATGGCTGCGTATACCTGGACAAAATCCGTCAGGGGAAAGGCCAGGGGCTCATGGGGCGAATCCTTGTCTCCATCGACCAGCCGCAGGTTGGAAATCTGCGAAATGTCGAGCATGCGCCAGTAACCCGGGTCGCGCATGGGCGGGGCGACCTGCCAGCAGAGCAGGGCATCGACGCCATCCCTGGTGAGGCCGAGGACATAGGGCTTCACCGTGAAGGCGCGGCCGCTGTAGTTGAGGCGGATCAGGCGGTTTTCATGAATGGCTTGGATGATGTGGCTTTTCATCGGAATCCTGTACAGGTGGGCGGTGGGGCATATTCCACCGTATGCCGGTCGTCCCGGAAATGGGGCCTATTCCTGACCTTGATAGCAGGATAAATCTCCAGGAAAAAGCCGTTTCCTGCTGCAGCGCGGGAACCGCAGGCCGTGGGTGGTGCCCCGCCGCAATTGGCTGATTTGCCATTTAATCAGCCTGTTAAAGTCGGTCGTGCATCCCTTCCCGGGATGCTCTCCATGCTAGTCCGCCTTAGCCTGGCTGGTCGGAAACGACTAGAGGGTGGATGGCGCAAACCCTGCATTTCTCTTATGGAGGCAGGGGAGGCGGGAGACTTGGGGCGTTGCCTGCAGCAGGCGGTGTAAATTTCCTGTCAAGACTTGACTTATTCACAAACCTGCCATTCCTGTGTATTTGCTGCTGTGCAGCATCAGGATCATGGCCTAATCGGCGGAAACCGGCCGTAAAGTCAAGTAAATCAAGGCATTGAGCCTGTGCCCAATTAATCGGCGGAGTAAGGGAAATCCTGTAGTTGCGCGTACTTAGGGTGCTTGTCCAGCATTTCTTCACAAACTTATCCACAGGTTTTGTGGATAAGGTGAAAAGGGCGCCCAAGGCGTTGCGCGGGCGCCCTTTGGCGGGGGCTTACAGCTCGGTGAAGACGGCTGCTTCGGGCAGGCGGGACTTAGGCAGCTTGGCGTTGAAATCGTCCGCTCCCCGGTAGCCCAGGGCGACTAGGACGACGGCGCTCAGGCCCTTTTCGGCGAGGCCCAGCTCGGCGTCGAGGATGGCCCCGTCGAAACCCTCCATGGGGCAGGCGTCGATATCCAGGGCGCCGGCGCCCAGAAGCAGGGTGCCCAGGGCGAGGTAGACCTGGCGCTCGACCCAGGTGCGCTCGTCCTTCAGCTGGTTCTGGTGCAGGTTCACGTAGAAGCGGCGGCTCTTGTCCTGGTTGGCCATGGCCTCCGGCGTGGCGAAGCGGCCGTCGCTGTTCTCCTGGGCGATGACGGCGTCCAGGTGGGCGTCGTTCAGGGAAGTGCGGCAGCACAGCACCACCACATGGGAGGCATTGCGCACCTTGGGCTCGTTATAGGCGAAAGCCTGCTGGGTGGCCATGGCGATCCGTGCTTTGCCTTCGTCGGTGGCGGCGATGACGAAATGCCAGGGCTGGGAATTGACCGACGACGGGGCGTTGCGCAGCAGGGTGCGGAGTTGGGCGACGAGGGGCTCGGGGATTTTCCGGGTTGGGTCGAAGGCCTTGGTGGTGTAGCGGGTCTGGGAAATGCGGGCGATATCCATGTTGTTTTTCCTCGTGAAAGCTTGGGTTCAGGCGCAGGCGGCCCGGATGATTCGTTCGGTCTTGGCGTCGTCCAGTCCGGCGTGGCCGCCCAGGGCGGCATTGCCGTGGTCCCGCACCGCCTGCATGACCCGGCGGGCGGCGTCCGGGTCGTCGATGCCGGCATCCCGCAGATGGACGGGCATGCCCAGGCGACGGTAGAGGGCCTCGATGGCGGCGATGGTGTCTTCGGCCGAGGGATCGGCGAGGCGGAAGACCTTGCGCCCCATCTGCTCCAGCTTGGCGCGCTTGGCTTCGATGGTTTCCCGCAAGAGCCAGGGCTGGACGATGGATAGGGTGCGGCCGTGGTCGATGCCGTAGAGGGCGGTCAACTCGACGGCCAGCCGGTGGGTGGCCCAGTCCAGGGGCACGCCGACGGCGAAGATGCCGCACAGGGCTTGGTTGGCGGCCCACATCATGTTCTGCATCCAGTTAAGGTCGTGGCGCTGGTCGAAGGTTTCCGCCAGAGTCTTGAGGGCACCCAGGACGGTTTCGGCGTAGCCGTCCTGAACCAGGGCGCCCACCGGGTAGGTGATGTACTGCTCGCAGGTGTGGACGAAGGCATCCACCAGGCCGTTCTCCAACTGGCGGTCTGGCAGGCTGGCCATGACCTGGGGATTCATGATGGCGAAGCGGGGCCGCACCGGCTCGGCGAAGAAGACCTTCTTCTGCTGGGTCGCCACCCGGGTGATGACGGCGCCCGCATTGGATTCCGAGCCGGTGGCGGGCAGGGTCAGCACCACGCCTATGGGCAGGGCCGACCTGGGGGCGTGGGTGCCCTGGACGATGTCCCAGCCGTCGCCGTCATAGAGGCTGGCGCAGGCGACAAACTTGGCCCCGTCGATCACCGACCCGCCGCCCACCGCCAGGATGAAATCGAGCTTATGGCTGCGCACGACGGCGATGGCGCGGCTGAGGGTTTCCAGGGTCGGGTTCGGTTCGACTCCGCCGAATTCCACTATCTCCCGGGCGCCCAGTTCCCGGACCACCTGGTCGTAGGTGCCGTTCGCCTTGATGGAGCCGCCGCCGTAGAGGAGCAGCACCTTGGCGTCGGCGGGGACGAGGCCGCCCAGCTTGCCCAGGCTCTCCGGCCCAAAATGGATCTGGGTCGGGTTGTGATAGGTGAATTCGAAAACGTGCGGCATGGCATGCTCCCTCAATGAAATGCGTGGCGCTCCCGGATGTTGGCGGAATGTTCCGGGAGCCCGGCATGGTACTGCAAGCCTTGCAGGCGGGGGAGGGGAGCCGGCGCTCCTGCTTCCTGAGCCTGGGAACCCCTATCCCCCATCGTCCCATTTACAAGCCTTTACAGCCCATTAACCGCCCTTAACCGGGGGGCAGGGGATCATGCGCCTGCCAACTAAACAAGGAGTCGGATATGTCCAATATTTCTTCCCGCCGCATAACCGGTTTTCTCGCCGCCACGGCGATTGCCCTGGGACTTCCCCTGGCCGCTGCGGCCAACCCCGGTCAGGCCTGCGGCCCTATGGGCGGCCACGAGGGGCACGGTCGCCATGGCGGCATGGGTTTCCCGGGGGAAATGCCCCCCCATGGCTTGCGGGGAATCGAGCTGACCGAGGCCCAGCGGGACAAGGTTTTCGAAATCATGCACGCCCAGGCTCCCGTCATGCGGGAGTACATGAAGACGGTGCACAAGGCCGAGGGCGACCTGCGGGCCCTGGCCAATTCCTCCGATTACAGCGACGCCAAGGCCCAGGACATCGCCGATGTGTCGGCCCGGGCGATGGCGGCCATGACCCTGGCCCGGGCCAGGACGGATCGTCAGATATTCGAACTGCTGACCTCCGAGCAGAAAAAGCAGCTAGCCGCCCGCAAGCTGCCGGCGGAGCCCGGCGCGCTCTTGCCGCCAATGCGCTGAGGAGCCGATGGGCGAGGTCGGCAATTTGATTTTCATAACCCGACCGACATAAACTGACGTCATCTCCGTATGCGGACTCCGGATGCAGCCAGCCTGGATGGGCTGGCCGCCTCACTCCGGAGCAGCCGAACAGGCGTCAAGAAACACTATGTCCGATCTCGCCAATACCAATCCCCCCAACAACAGCCCGGCGGGCGAGGGCAGCCGCAACGCCTTGTCCGCGTGGCTTCGCAACCACCTCGACCTTTCCGTGGGGGAAGCGGTGACCTTCGCCGGCCTCCTCGGGCTGGTGATGCTGACCACCCATTACAACTACCTGCTATTCCATACCGCGGCCGAGCTGTTCAGCGTCTTCATTGCCGTCACGGTCTTCATCATCGTCCTCAACACTTGGGAACGGATCCGCAACCAGTATCTGCTGTTCGTCGGCATTGGCTACCTGTTCATCGGCTTCCTGGATGCCCTGCATACCCTGTCCTTCAAGGGCATGCCCATTTTCACGGACTACGACTACTACGCTCCCCAGTTCTGGATCGCCGCCCGCTACATGGAGGCGATCACCATGCTCCTCGCCTTCGGCTTCCTGGGGACCAGGCGGCGGGTGAATCCGCCCTTGATCGCCGCCGCCTTCGCCGTCGTCACGGCAGCCGTGGTGGTATCCATCCTGTTCCTGAAAATTTTCCCCGTCTGCTTCGTGCCCGGCCAGGGGCTGACCCCGTTCAAGGTCAATAGCGAGTACGTCATCTGCGCCCTGCTGCTGGTGAGCATCGTTCTCCTGTACCAGCGCCGGCGCCTCCTTGATGCCCGCCTGTACCGGCTTATCCAGTGGTCCCTGGTGTTCACCATCGCCACGGAGCTGTGCTTCACCCTCTACGTGACCGACGCGATGAACGACTTCTTCAACGAGGTCGGGCACCTGTTCAAGATCGGCACCTTCTTCATGATCTACAAGGCCATCGTCGTCACCGCCCTGCGCGATCCGGTGCATCTCCTGTTCCGGGAATTGAAGGACAACGAGGAGCGGCTGCTGGAAAGCCAGCAACTGGCGAGGCTGGGGCGGTGGGAATGGAATCTGGGGAGCGGCAGCTGGTGTTGGGATTCCAAAGTCAGCAGCTTCCTGAACCGGGGGGCGTCCCAGGCGCCAAGCCTGGCGGGCTTCCTGGAGGCCCTGCGGGAACCCGACCGGGAACCGCTCTCGGAGGCCATCCAGCGTTGCGCCCGGGAAGGCATTCCCTTCTCCACCCACGTCCAGGTAACCGGGGATTCCGAAGAATCGAAGTACGCGGAAATCCGCGGCAAGGCCTATTGCGACGACCATGGCCGGATTTCCCGGGTCGGCGGCACCCTGCAGGATGTGACCGAACACCAGCGGCTGCTGCTGGCCCTGGAGCTTGCCAGGGAGTCGGCGGAGGTGGCGAACCAGGCCAAGAGCGCTTTCCTGGCCAACATGAGCCACGAAATCCGGACCCCCATGAACGCCATCATCGGGTTGACCCATCTCCTCAAGCGGGACCATCCCACCCTGACCCAACTCGAGCGACTGGAAAAGATCCAGGGGGCGGGGATGCATCTCCTATCCATCATCAACGACATCCTGGATCTCTCCAAGATCGAGGCCGGCCGCATGGAGCTGGAGTTGACCGACTTCCCGATCAGCACCGTGCTGGACCACGTCCGCTCCCTGGTGGCCGATGCGGGGGAGTCGAAGGGCCTCAAGGTCGAGGTGGATTACGACAATGTCCCGACCTGGCTGCGGGGCGATCCGACCCGGCTGCGCCAGGCGCTCCTCAACTACGCCGGCAATGCCGTCAAATTCACCGAGCACGGGACGGTGCGTTTGGCGGCCAAGCTGCTGGCGGAGGAGGGGGACCAGCTCTTCATCCGTTTCGAGGTGCGGGATACCGGCGTCGGCATTCCCGCCGAGAAACTGGCCCAGCTCTTCCAGCCCTTCCAGCAGGCAGATACCTCCACCACCCGCGAATACGGCGGAACCGGCCTGGGGCTTTCCATCACCCGGCGCTTCGCCGAACTGATGGGCGGCGAAGCGGGAGCCGAGAGCGAGCCGGGCAGGGGCAGCGTCTTCTGGTTTACCGCAAGGCTCGTGAAGGGCGTTCCCAAGGTGGTTCCCAAGGCGACCATCGGCTTCGAGGAAGAACCCGAGGCCCTCCTCGCCAAGCGCCACAGCGGCCGGAGAATCCTCCTGGCGGAGGACGACGAGATCAATCAGCTGGTTGCCCTGGAGGTGCTGGCGGAGACCGGCCTCATCGTCGATGTGGCCAGCAACGGGCTGGAAGCGGTCCAGAAGGCGACCCGGAATATCTACGACCTCATCCTCATGGATATGCAGATGCCCAAGCTGGACGGGCTGGAAGCCACCCGGCAGATTCGCCGGGTCGCCGGCCGGGAATCGGTCCCGGTCCTGGCCATGACGGCCAACGCCTTCGGCGAGGACCGGGATAAATGCCGGGAGGCCGGGATGGACGATTTCCTATCGAAACCCGTCGATCCCGACGTGCTCTACGCCAACCTGCTGAAATGGCTCGAAAGGCGGGAGACCGTCGCTCAGTAGCCGGCAGCGGCGTTTCCTTTACCGGCGGGGCGCCGCCGGCAAAGAGCCAGTCCTCCCAAGCCCAGACCGAGGAGAAGGATGGATGAGGGTTCCGGAACGACCCGGGTCAGGAGCGCCTCGGCGGGAAAGTGCTGGGGTTCCCCTTCCCGGCTGAGGGTGACGTAGGTCATGATGAGCTGCCCGACGTTGTTCCGCATGCCCCCGTCGATTCTCAGGTAATCGGGAGCCCCCAGGAGCTTCAGATGGGCGAAGAAGCTGGCCGGCAGATCCGTGGCTGTGCGTTGGGGAGTGGGGATAACCGCGTTGGCGGGGTCGGTCATGTCATGGGGGATGCCGTCGATCCAGACGACAGGTACGGCGGTCAGCCCTTCCCGCACCGTTCCCGCCATGTTCCCCTGGTTATCGATGGCCGTGACGTTGACGCCCCGGTAGGGGGCGTCGGGCGACAGCCCGATCACATTGGTTCCCTGGGGCAGCGGCCCGCTGCTGATCTTTCCCAGATAGTCGCTGCCCTTGAGCACCCGGGCCCGTCCCCCCGCATCCCCTTCGCCGGTCATGATGATGTCGCCCCGGTCGTTGATATCGCTGACATAGCACGTGTCGCCGCAGGCCAAAGCCTGAAAGCGGTAAACCGCCGGCCCGGCCTGGGCCATGAGCGGCACAAGCAGTGCCAGGGCGGGCAATGCTGCCCATAACGACTTCCTGATCTGTTCCATGATTGTTTCCTCCTGTTCTGCCGTCGGAATCGGCAGTCGGGCGGCGGGCAGCAACGTCTGCGCCATGGAGATCAAGTCATTGAATGGAATCGGAAATGGCATTTCCGGCAGCTCGTCACCAAGGGAATCCTGTAAGCGTGCGCGACAAGGGGAGCCACCGGATAGGGTGGATGGGAATCCGGGTAGGGAAGGGGGGCTAGGTCAGCTCAACGCCGGTTACCGCCGGGCCCTCTGAGGTGGTTGCTCCCTGGAACTCCAGGAAGAAGGTCGCTCCGTGGCCGGGCTCGCTCTGCGCCCAGATTCTTCCGTGCATGCGGTCCATGGCTTTCTTCACCAGGGCGAGTCCGACGCCGCTGCCCGGGAATTCCTCATAGGTGTGCAGCCGGCGGAAAATCTCGAAGATCCTGTCGTGGTAAGCCATGTCGAAGCCGATCCCGTTGTCCCGGACCCAGGCCCGGCAGGTGTTTCCCCGGATTTCTCCGCCGATTTCGATGGTCGGCGGCGTGGCTCCCGCCGAGTACTTGAGGGCATTCCCAACCAGGTTGCGCAGGACCTGGGACATGCCGTGGCAGTTGGCCCGCACCAGCAGGGGCGTTTCGGGAAAGTCCACGCGGACGACGGCGCCGGATTCCTGGATGTCTTCCTCCATCTCCGCCAGCACCTGAGTCACTATCGAGGGCAGGTCCACCGGCGCAAGGGACAGCAGGCTCTGCTCCAGTTGGGCGTGGGCCAGCAGGTCGTCGAGGAGAATGGTCAGCCGCTTGGCATTGCGGCAAATGAAGTCGAGGAACAGGAGTCCGTCGCCTTCGAGGCGATCCCGGTAGTTCCGCTCGAGGAGGGTGCTGAAGCTGTTGATCCGCCCCAGCGGCCCCTTCATGTCATGGGAGGCGGCGTAGGTGAAGCCCTGCAGTTCCCGGTTGGCGGCTTCCAGTTCCGCCGTCCGCTCTTCCACCCGGTCTTCCAGTTCGGCATTGAGCCGCTGGATTTCCATCTTGACCTGCATGCGTTCCAGGGACAAGGCCATGAAATAGGCCACGGTCTGGAGGAAGCCGATCTCCTCGGCGGAAAAGCCCATCCGCCGGCGGCTGCCCACCGAGAACGTCCCCAGGAGGGAGCCGTCGGTCGCCAGCAGGGGAAGGCAAGCATAGGCGTGGATGCCCATGCCGCGCAGCAGGGGGGATTCCGGGTCCTCCTCGATGGTGGCGGCGTCGAGTACCACCTGTTCCCGGCGGGCCGCCGCCCGCCCGCATACGGAATCGCCCAGGCGGACCCGGTGGACAGCGGACTGGTGTTCCGCGCTGATGCCCAGGGAAGCCAGCAGTTCCAGGCAGTCGTGCCGGGCATCGAAACGGAAATAGAAACCGACGTCGGCGTCCAGGTGGAGGCGGATCCGGTCGAAGACCTGATCCGCCAGGGCGGCCCGGTCGTACCAGGAAAGAAGGAGGCTGGAGGCGATGTCCAGGAGCATGACCTGGCGTTCGGCATGGCGTTCCAGGCTGCGCTCGTTGCGCTTGCGGTCCGTGATGTCCAGGGCGGCGCAGGTGACTCCCGTGACGGTACCATCCGGCGCATGGAGGGGATCGACGACCAGTTCGAAGAAGCGATCCTTGCCCTGGTGCTGCACCACGATCTCGCGGCGCTGCCCGGTCCCGGTGGCCAGTACCTCCCGCTTGATGGCCTCGGTGTGGAGAGCGTCGTCGGGGCGTTCCACCAGGTCGCCATCCTTTCTTCCGATGACTTCGGTGATTGCCTTGCCGAGGGCCGGGTTGTAGGCCCAGGTGTAGCGGAGGTCCGTGTCCTGGCTGAAGGCGCTTACCGCCGACGCCTTGAGGGCCGTTTCCAGGCGTTCGGTGGCCAGGCGCAGGTCTGCTTCGGCCGCCTTGCGGTCGGTGATGTCGATGCCCAGTCCCACCACATAGTGCCGCCCCTCGATGCTGGTGCGGCGCCCGGTGAAGTAATAGTCGATGCGGCGGCCGTCCTTGGTGGGCAAGGCGGCCTCTACCGAGGATTCGCCCCGCTCGAAGGCTTCCTGAAGGCGTTCACGCAGGAGGGCGGCATCCTCGTGATCGAAGTTCTCCAGGGCCTTCATGCGGGCCACTTCCTCGGGGCTGTAGCCGCTCACCTCGCAGAATTTCCGGTTCCAGCGGACATAACGGCTTTCCGTGTCGAGCATGTAGAAGATGCCCGGCAGGCTGTTGATGATGTCGTCGGAGAACTGCTTTTCCTGGCGCAGGGCCGTTTCTGCGGCCTTGCGCTTGGTGATGTCCTCGGCCGAGACGATCATGCCGCCGACCTGGCCCGAGGAGTCGATCCAGGGCTGGACGCCCCAGCGCAGCCAGATGCTGCGGCCATCCGCTCGGGTCCACAGGTCTTCGTCCTTGCTGGCCGTTGCCCCGGCGAGGGCTGAGCGATGTACGGCCTTCCAGGACTCGGGCATGTCCGGGCTGATCTCGTACATGGACTTGCCCATCACATGGCTGTGGTCCGGGCCGTAGATGTCGATCCAGCGCCGGCTTGCCGCCAGGTAGTTGAGGTTCCTGTCGAACATGGCGAGGGCTGCCGGCGACAGCTCCACCAGGATACGGAGCTGGTCGAGGGCGGCTTTGAGCTCGGCGGTGCGGCCATCCACCTGTTGCTCCAGGCGCTGGCGGTATTGGGTAAGTTCGGTGATGTCGATCCGGTTGCTGACTACATGGCCGCTCGGGGTCCGGTTCTCGATGATGAGGAGCCGGCGGCCATCGCTGAGCTGCTGCTCGAAGGACTGCCCGTTCGCATTCCGGTGGAGGTTGATGCGCTCGGCCACCCAGCGGCCCGGATTGGCCAGGGCCTCCGGATACTTGCCCCGCAGCACGCCGGTCCGCATGATGTGTTCCAGCCTGACCCCGGGGACCAGGAGGTCCCGGTATTCCGGGAAGAAATCCCGGGTGGCCTCGTTGCAGATCAGGAGTCGCTGGTCGGCATCGAAAATCGAAAGCCCGACGGCGGCGTTTTCCACCGCTTCCTGGAGCAGACGGCTCGTCGCCTGTTCCCTGGCGGCCGAGCGCATCGCATTGCGGGAGAGCCAGAGGGTGACCAGCCCGAAGACTGCAACCACCGCCCCAAGCTGGAACAGCTCCGCCCGCCACGGGGCCAGATAATCCGGTCGGGCCAGTCCGACGACAATATAGAGCGGGGCAGGGGAGAGCCTGCGGTAGGCGAAGGTGCGCTCGATGTGGTCCTGAGGGCACTCGGCCTCCAGGATGCCGGCGTCGGAGGCTGCCCTCATGGCTTCCGCAAGGGGGGCGGACACGGGTTTTTCCCCGGTATCCCTGTCTTCTTGGGCTTGCCAGGCATGGGCGATGGGGGCTAGGGACTCGGTGTAAAGGGCGACGAGGCTCCGGTGTCCCACGTCCGGGAGCGACAGCATCTGCCGGAAGTGTTCGGCATCGACGCCAGCCATTACGGCCCCGCCGAAGGACCCGTCGGGGCGATTGATCCGCCGGGCGAAAATCATGACCCAGCGCTTGCTGATCCGGCCCAGATAGGGGCCGTCCGTGACCAGTTCAGTCTGGGAGCCGTCCCGCAGGCGCTTGAAATAAGGACGGTCGGAAACCCTGATCCGGGCGCCGGGGAAGACATCGGTGCCGAAGCGGACATGGCCTTCCGCATCGATGATCTCGATTCCGTTGACGTCGGCCAGGAAGGACTTCTGGCGGGCCAGGAAAAGCTCCAGGTCGTCCGGCTTGACGCCCCCCCGGGCCTGCTGCCGTTCCATTTCCGTGGCGACGGTGTTGAGGGCCAGGTCGATCTTCTCGACGGCGCCGCCGATCTGCCTGGACAGCAAGTGGGTCAGGTTGTCGGCAGCGGTCCTGGCCTGCCGTTCGTACTGGGCGAGGCTTTGGAGGGCGAAAAAAACCGCCATGACCAGGGCGAATAGGAGGGCGACCCCGTAGCCAATGAGGGGGCGCCAGCGGGCAAGCAGTTGCCCAGTCGGGGTGCGGGAAACAAGCATGGGGATAATGAAACGGGGGCTTCAGAGACCCAGCGGCCCTTGATGCCCCCGATTCTAACCGACGGAATGCCGACGGGTTCAGCCCATATGGTTGCCGCCATTGAGGGAGAAGTCGGCGCCCGTGGCGAAGGCGCTCTCCTCCGAGGCCAGCCAGGCGACGATGGAGGCGATTTCCTCCGGCGTGCCCAGGCGCTTCACAGGGATGGTGGCGACGATCTTGTCGAGCACGTCCTGCCGGATGGCGCGGACCATGTCGGTGCCGACGTAACCGGGGGAAACCGTATTCACCGTGACCCCCTTGCTGGCGACTTCCTGGGCCAGGGCCATGGTGAAGCCGTGCATGCCGGCCTTCGCCGTCGAATAGTTGGTCTGGCCGAACTGGCCTTTCTGGCCGTTCATGGAGGAGATGTTGATGATCCGGCCCCAGCCCCGCTCCTGCATGCCGTCGATGACCTGGCGGGTGACGAAGAACAGGGAATTCAGGTTGGTGTCGATGACGGCCTTCCAGTCCTCCGGGCTCATCTTGCGGAAGACGCAGTCTCGGGTGATGCCGGCGTTATTCACCAGTACGTCGATTTCGCCCACCTCCCGGCGGATCTTGGCGAAGGCCGTGACAGTGCTTTCCCAATTCGACACGTCGCCCTCGGAGGCGATGAAATCGAAGCCCAGGGCGGCCTGTTCGGCCAGCCACTTGTCCTTGCGGGGGGAATTGGGCCCGCAGCCGGCGACGACCTTGAAGCCATCCTTTGAGAGCCGCTGGCAGATCGCCGTTCCAATGCCGCCCATGCCGCCGGTCACGTATGCGATTTTTTGAGTCATTTCTCTTTCTCCCTCTGCTGGTTTGGTTATTCCGGCGCGTGCCGGGAAGGGTGCAAATCTATGACATGGGGCAATGCAGGAGCCATCAGGCCATGACCCCATTCCGACGGTAGGGTAATCCTGCACATGCGGGCCTTGGGGCCGATTGGGGGGCGGACGGTGGTGGAAATACAGGATTCACCCACTACTCGTACGGACTGCCCCTAGTTATCCTGCATCCCGTCCTCAGTTCTGACTGAGGCGTTGCAACCCGTGCTGTTACGCCCCTTACCCGCCCGTCCTGGGCGGGTTTTTTCTTTATCCGATGCAGAATTCACTTGATATGCCGCAAACGTGTCCTACATTGACTTCAGAGGCGGCGAACTGGCGACGGGGTGCAGACAGCGCGTGCATCCACGACATTCTCCGTGAGAAAGCGCGCCGCCTCACTCTTATTCCTTCCCGGTGGCGGATGGGCGTCATGGCCGAAGGAAGACCTCCCGTCCTGCTCGTCTGGTTTCCGCTCGCCATGTTCCTGGCCTTCGTCGGCACGAGCCTCTGGCACTCCTACCGGGACCATATCCACCAGGCGGAAGCCAAATCCCTCACCCTGGCCCGGGCCGTGGAACAGCACGCGACGGCGACCATCGACCGTTCCAATCTTGCCCTTCTGGCGGTTATCCGGCAGCTCCGGCCCGAGGATCTCAAGCACGGCGCTCTTTCCAAGGAGCGGCAGCTGCAGTTGGCCGGTATTCTCGTCAATCAGCATCAGCTGACCCGGGGGGTGGTTTCCATGTCCCTGACCGACGCCGACGGCGTGGTCGTGGCCAATTCGGTGGGGACAACCCCCGGGACCGATCTCGGCCAGCGGCCCTATTTCCGGCTGGTCAAATCCGGCGGCCCCAACAGCATCGTCATCTCCGAGGCCATCAAGGGCAAGGTATCCAATCGCTGGGGGCTGCAGGTCGCCCGGCGGGTCAGCCTGCCGGATGGCAGCTTCGGCGGCATGGTGGTGGCCAACCTGGGCCTCTATGAGAATTTCGAGAGCTTCTATCAAAGTCTGGATGTAGGCCCTTCCGGCCTCATTACCCTGCGCAGTCCGGATAACCTCGTGCTGGTGCGCTATCCGGTGGTCGAGTCGGTGTTGGGCAAAGCGACCGTCGTTTCCATGCTGGCCCAGGCAATCGATGAACAGGTCACGGAAAAGATCGTCCGGTTCGTTTCTCCTGTCGATCAAGTCGATCGCATTACGGCCATCCGAAAACTCCAGGACTACCCCATCTACACGGTGGTCGGCGTGGCCTATGAGGGCGTCTTGAACGCTTGGCTGCGGGAATCTGCAATGCTGATCCTGATGAGCCTCATCATCCTGCCCCTGTCGGGGCTGGTGTCGGCGATGGCGGAGCGCCGCTACAAGGCCCTGGATCGCCTCCGGACGGCGGAGCTGGCCCTGGCCCAGGAGCGGGAGGCCAGACGCACGCTCCTGGAGCAGCAGGTGGCTGAGCGTACGGCTGCCCTGCAGACGGCCAACCACAAACTGGAGAGCTTCCTCTACGCGGCGTCCCACGACCTGAAGGCGCCCCTGGGGCGCATCAGCAGCTTCAGCAGCCTGCTGGAGCGGCACTATCGGGACCGGCTGGACGGGGACGGGCTGCGCTTCCTGGACTTTATCCACGGCAATGCGGTCCGCCTGAACAACCTGGTCGACGACCTGCTGGCCCATGCCCGGGTTGAACAGCAGGAATACCGGCTCATTCCCGTCGATATCCTGGCGGCGGTCCAGGCGGCCCTCCAGAAGCGGCAGGAGGATGTCCGGGAGCGGGGGGCGGTCATCCGGCTGGAACTGCCGGCGGCCTCGATTCTCGCCGACGCCTACGGCCTCACCCAGGTGCTCAACAACCTCCTCGAAAATGCCCTGAAATACTCGGCGGAGAGTCCCGAGCCCATTATCGAGATCGGGGGCGAGCGGATGGGCGATCGCTTCCGGCTGTGGGTCCGGGACAACGGCATCGGTTTCGACATGGAATACCACGAGAAGATCTTCGAGATTTTCCGGCGCCTGCACACCTATGCGGAATATGTCGGCAGCGGCGTCGGCCTGGCCCTGGTCAAGCGGGCGATGGAGCAGATGGGCGGTCGGGTCTGGGCCGAGAGCGAGCCGGGGCAGGGGGCGACCTTCTACCTGGAGTTCGACGCCGCAACCCAGGCCGCAGAAAAGGCATCCTGAAGGCGGATGGCTTACAGGGCGCAGCGTCCCCCGAATACGCAAATTCCTGAATCGTAAGTCCCCGGACGGCCATCTAAGATCATGCAAGCCATGTTCACGGGAGGCCGCCGCCATGAAACATCCTCTCCTGCCAGCCCTGCTGGCAATCTCCCTGGCCCTTTCCGCCTGCGGCACCCCGCCCGGCCATTCCGCTAGCGAGGTGGTGTCGGCGCCAACGGTGCTGTCTGCCGGCCGGGGCGGCCAGCTCGAACTGGCCCTGGCGAGCGGCACCTACCATTGCGAACTGGGCGTCAGCATCCAGGTGGACCGGGAGACCAGGGACAAGGTGACCCGCCGCATCCAGATCGGATGGAACGGCAGCCGCTATTGGCTCGAGCGGGATCCCTCCCTGTCGGGGTTGCCCCGCTACGAGGACGCCAGGAGCGGCCTGGTGTGGATCGACCTGCCCTGGAAAGGACTGCTGCTGGACGGCCGGAGCAACAAGCCCCTGGCCAACGAGTGCCGTTCGATCTAGGCCGGGCCGGTATTGAGTTCCAGGTAGAAGGTCGCGCCTTCCCCGGGGCGGCTTTCGGCCCAGACCGTGCCGCCCATGCGCTCGATGGCCCGTTTGGCGAGGGCCAGGCCGAGGCCGCTGCCGGGGTATTCCTCGTAGGTGTGCAGGCGCCGGAAAACCTCGAAGATGCGGTCGTGATAGACCATGTCGAAGCCGATGCCGTTATCCTTGATCCACAGGCGGCACCGGCCGCCCTCCACGCTGTTGCCGATCTCGATGACCGGCCGTTTCCCTGAAGACGAGTACCTGAAGGCGTTTTCCAGGAGGTTGCCCAGGGCCCGGGCCAGGCTCTGGCGGTCGGCGTGCACTGGCGTGGCGGCCAACTGGACGCGGATGTCTGCCGTCGTCCTGTGGATGGCGTCTGCGAAGTTCTCCAGCACGTCGGCTACCACCTCCCGGATCTCCACCGCTTCCAGGACCAGGGCCCGTTGCTCGATCTCGGCGTGAACCTGGAGGTCGTTTACCAGGGCCAAAAGGCGTTTGGTGTCGCGCCGGATGAAGTCCAGGAAGCGGATTCCTTCGCCATCCAGGCTGTCGCGATAGTCCCGTTCCAGCAGGGCACCGAAGCTGTTGATGCGGCCCAGGGGCGCCCGCATGTCATGGGAGGCGGCGTAGGTGAAGGCCTGCAGATCCTTGTGGGCCGCCCGGAGTTCCGCCTCGGTGCGCTGGTGCTCGGTAATGTCCCGGGCAACCCCCAGAACGCCGAACAGGGTGCCGTCGCCGGACCACATGGGGGTCTTGAGGGTCTCCACCAGCCGGCGCTGCCCGTTATCGGCGAAGGTGATCCATTCCGTGTTGGAAACGGAGCGCCCGGCTTCCATGGCGGCGCGGTCCTTTTCCCGGAAGAAGTCGGCCAGTTCCCGGTCGACGAAGTCGTAGTCCGTCTTGCCGGCGATGTCGGCCTCCTTGGCCCCGAAAAAGCGTTCGAACGCCGGATTGCAGGACAGGTAGACCCCTTTGGCATCCTTGAGCCATATGAGGTCGGGGATCGTGCTGATCAGGGTGCGCAACTGGGTACGCTCGTCCTCCAGCTGGCGCAGGGAATTGCTCAAGCGCTCCGTCATCTGGTTGAAGGACTGGGCCAGGTCGCCGATTTCGTTATCGACATCGGCGTCCACCTTGCGCCCGAGGTCGCCGTCGCGAATGGCCCGGGCCGCGCCGGAGAGGGCAGTGAGGGGCCTTGTGATGCGGCGGGAGACGGGTATCAGGATGAAGAAGGTGGCGGTCAGGGAGACGAATATGGCGGCCAGGGTAAGCTTCAGGTTGGCCATGGCCGGTGCGGAGGCGAGGGTGAAGTCCCGTTCCGCAACTACCCGGAATTTCTGCTGGCCGATCTCGAAGGACTCCGTGGCCACGAACGCTTCGTTGCCGTTCAGGCCAACCTGGCGCCTCACTTCCTGGTCCGGCGAGAAGCGGGTTTCCCGCAGGACGATGGAAGGATTGCGGTGGGCGATGATCCGGTCGGCCTGGTCCAGCAGGTAAACGTCCTCGCCCGGCTTGAGCACCATGCCGGCCATCAGGTTCCAGATGCGCTTGAGGCGGACTTCCGCCGCCAGCAGGCCTTCGGCGGTCGGGCTCCCGGGGGCCTGCACGGGGATGCCGACCAGCATGAAGGGCTCGTTGTTGTCGGCGTCGTAGCTCACCTTCCCGAAGCGCACGCCTCGGGATTCGAGCGGGAGGCCGGCTTCGAGGGCTGCCGGGTCGGGGGGCTCCGTTGCCGCCGTGAGGCGGAGATTCGAGCGGTATACCTGCCGCTTCCCGGCGGCATCCACGAAGAAGGCTTCACGGAAGTTCTCCCGGTTGGAGAGGAGCCGATCGACGTAACGCTCCCTTTCCGCGAGCGTCAGCCGGGCGAGGTTGGAAATGCGGGCGGCGCTGGTCAGCTCCGTTTCAAGCATCTGTAATTCGGCCCGGATCTGCACCGCCACCCGTCGGGCGAGTTCCTGCTGGCGGGCGTAGGCCGTATCGATGTTCTCCCGATAGCCGCGCCAGCCCAGCCCCAGGCCGGTTAACGCGACGGAAACCGTGATCAGGGCCATGAACACGGCGAGCAGCTGGGAGCGGATGGAGTGGCGGGCCATGGTTATCGACCGATGGTGTAGTCGGCCTGGAGCAGCACTTCGTCGGGAATCGGGACGCCGATCCGGCGTGCGGCATCCAGGTTGATGGCCAGACGGGTTTCCGCCATCTCGACGGGCAGATCACCGGGCCTCGCGCCCTTGAATATCTGGTCGGCCAGCCGGGCCGCCTGGCGGCCGATGCCTTTGTGCGCGAAGCCGTAGCTGAACAACGCGCCCGCTTCCACCTGGGAAAGGCTGGGGGCCGACAGGGGCAGGCGAAGCCGCTCGGCCGCAGCCACGAATTCGCCGATGTGGACCTCCACGCGGCTGTCCCGGGGGAGAAAGATGGCCTGGGCATAGGGAGGCAAGGCGGCGATGGACGCGGCGACGCCGTCATTTCCGTCCACCGGGTCGGCCAGAAGGCTGAGCCCCAGCTTTTCCGCCGCTTCCGCCGCCCGTCGGAGACTGTTCAGGGCACTCTTGTCGTCGGCGGTATAGGGCACGTAGATCCGTCTGACGCCAGGGGCGATGCGGACCAGCCACTGCAGGCGCAGCTCCTCCCCCATGGGCAGGCGCACTCCGGTGATGTGGCCGCCCGGGTGGCGCAGGTCGGAGACGACACCTGCATTCAGCGGATCGTTCACCGGCCCGAATACCACGGGCGGGGATTGGCGCCCTTCCGTCAGCCGCTTTACCGCCTGGGTCGCCGGGGTGCTGGAGACGAAGAAGAGGTCAGGCTTCTTTTCGAGATGCTCCCGGATGACTCCCTCCAGAAGCTGCGCACTGCCGATCGGCCCATGGGACAGATAGACCACGTCGCTTCCCTCCCGGTAGCCGAGTTGCTCCATTCCTTCCTTGAACCCGAGAACGGTGTTTTCGTCCACCGAGGTAAGCTGGACCAGGGCGATGACCCGCGGTTTTGCGGAAGCTGATGAAAAGGCAGTCGCCAGCACGACGGCCGCTGCCGCCAGTGAAGCCAGGAACAGGACGATGAGCCGGAGCCTCTTCATCCGGCGACTGCACAATTGATAGCGATGATGAATCTCCCAAGCTCGAACCACAGCTTTCTGCCGCCATCCAGCAGGCCGGAAATGCTGGGGAGATATTTTAGCGTATCGGCCCGCCGAAATAGGGCTTCCGGCGGGTTGATCCGGTTCCTGCCGTCAGGACTCCGTGCTCTCGGCTTTCCGGCGCTGGGCCAGGCGGGCGAGGCGCGCCACTTCCCGGGAAGCCGCCGTCGGCCCCTGCTGGCGGACAGCGCGCCGGTTGCCTTCCAGGTCGTCCAGGTCGTACACGTAATTGACCATCAGGCCGAAGGACTGCCGCCAGCCGTTGTCCGAACGGTCGCCGGCCCAGTTGATGCGCTCCAGGCGGGCACCGTTGCCCAGGTGGAACTTGGCCACCGGGTCCTTCACCGCCTGGGGGCTGCCGCCGCCGGTCAGGTAGTCGGCCGCGGCCTGGACCAGGAAGGCGCGGGCGGCCGTGTCAACATCCTTGTCCTCCGGCAGGCTGCCGCCTTCCATGGCCGCCAGCAGGGTTTCCGGGGTGAGGTTGGCGCGGCGCAGCTCCCGGCCGTCGTAGCGGGCCAGTTCCTCCGCCTTGAGGTTGCGCAGCCACTTCCTCAGGCTGGGGATGGGCGACAGGGTGGAGAAGCCCTGGAGCCGCGGGAAACTCCGGGTCAGCTGCTCGACGGCGGCATGGATCAGCGCCTCGCCGAAGGAAATGCCCTTGAGGCCGGGCTGGACCGAGTTGATGGAATAGAAGATGGCGAAGCGGGCGTCGTTGGGGGCCACCACTTCGCTTTCCACGTTGAGGATGGCTTGCACCGAATCCGCCAGTTCCCGGGTCAGCGCCACCTCCAGGAAGGCGACCGGCATCAGGGGTTCGGTGATGTGGGTGAGGACGAAGAGGCGGCGATCCAGGTCCAGCCGGTTCTTCATGTCCGCCCAGCCCTCGAAACGGTGCACCTGCTCCAGCTGCATCACCCGCTCCAGCAGGATGGCGGGGGACAGCCAGGTGAGGGGCTTCACCTCCAGGAAGACGCCGGCGTAGACCACCCGCAGCAGGCGCAGGAGGGCCTGGGCGATGGGCTTGGCCGCCGGGTCGGCGAGGGCCGCTTCCCGTAGTCCCACCACCCAGGGCAGGCTGCCCTGGATGTCCAGCCAGGCGCTCAGG